>JBDTBX010000084.1:0-14775 GCA_039923915.1 Nostocoides sp.
CATCGGCATCGAGGACGACCTCATGGTCGCCGAGGCGCCCGACGACCTCGTCGTCGTGGGTGACGGTGCCCTGATGGCCGCCCTGACCCGCAGCCGCGGTGCCCGGATGCGCGACATCGTCGCGACCATCCAGCGCCACCAGGACGAGGCGATCCGCGCTCCCGCCCGGGGCATCACCGAGATCACCGGCGGCCCAGGCACCGGCAAGACCGTCGTCGCCCTGCACCGGGCGGCCTACCTCCTGTACTCCGAACGCCGGCGCTTCGAAAACGGTGGCATCCTCGTCGTCGGCCCGTCCGCCGCCTACACGGCATACATCGAGCGGGTCCTGCCCTCCCTCGGCGAGGAGTCGGTATCGCTGCGCGCCCTGGGCGACCTCGTCGACGGCATCACCGCCACCCGCGTCGACCGGCCCGAGGTGGCCGCGATCAAGGGGTCGCTGCACATCCGCCGCGTCCTTGGCCGGCTCGTGAGCGACGACCCCGACGGGGCCCCCCGTGAGTTCCGGGCGTTCGTCGCCGGGCGCGCCATCCGGATCGAGCACACGACCCTGCGCCGCGTGCGGGCCCAGGTGCTCCGCGGCCACAACCACAACCTGGCGACCGAACCCGCCCGGCTCGCACTCCGCGACGTCGCCTGGGCACAGAACCGAGAGGGCGACCGGGTCCAGTTCCACGACGCGTGGCAGACCTCGATGGACGTGGACCGGTTCATGGCGGCATGGTGGCCGCAGATCGACCCGCGCGAGCCGCTCCTGCGTCTCGCCGACACCGAGGCCACGTATGCCGCGTCGCGCGGGGTTCTCACGCAGGAGGAGGCCGCTGCCCTGGCCCGCTCGATGGCCGAGACCCTCGAGATCGGCGAGTGGACCGCCTCCGACGTCGCACTCATCGACGATCTGGTCGGGCGGCTGGGGACCATCCAGGAGCAACCCGCCGAGGAGGAGCGCGGCTTCTACGACATCGAGCTGCTCGACGACGAGTCGAGCCACGGCGTCAGCGAGGTCCGGTTGAGCGGCGACACCCGGCCGGCCCGCACGATGGGCAGCCGCCGGGTCGTGCCGATCGAGCCCCGTGCGCGCCTGCTCCACGGCCGGGTTGACCGGGCCTCCCAGTACGCCCACGTCCTCGTGGACGAGGCCCAGGACCTGTCACCCATGCAGTGGCGGATGGTCGGCCTGCGCGGCCGGACGGCTTCCTGGACCGTCGTGGGCGACGCCGCCCAGGCCTCCTGGCCGGACGCCGTCGAGGCCGACGCCGCGCGCCGAGACGCCTACGGGCGACAGGACGTTCGCCGTTTCCACATGGACACCAACTACCGCAACGCCCGGGAGATCTTCGACTTCGCCCGCGACGTCATCCTGCCCGTCGTGCCCGACGCCGACATCCCTGCGGCGGTTCGCGAAACCGGCGTCGCCCCCATCGTCCGCGAGCTCGGTGGGGACCCGGCACGCGCGATCCGCGAGGCCGTCGACCACCTGCTCGGGGAGGTCGAGGGGTCCATCGCCGTGATTTCGCCGGTGCGCCACCACGGCGCCCTCGCGAGCCTCGCCGACCTGCCCGACCGGGTGGTCGTCATGGACCCGTTGTCGACCAAGGGCCTGGAGTACGACGCCACGGTCATCGTCGATCCGGACGCCATCACCGAGGAGTCCCCCGGCGGCATCCGCATCCTCTACGTGGCCCTCACCCGGGCCGCTCACCGCATGGTCGTCCTTGTCGGGAACCTCCCGGATCATGGCGGATCGGCAGAACGGATGAGTTTTCCCCCGAACCGCTGACACCACTGCGGCCACGTGCAAGGGTGGGGCCATCCGACGCACGGATGAATCGGCCCCCGCGGGAGTCCCCTCCCCCACCTGCACTCTCGTGGGCGGTCGCGGGGACGCCCCGCCCCTCGGGGCCGGGCGTCCCCACCTTCGTCAGGGGTCAGCGGGCGAGGACCTGCTTGAACAGGGACCGCCAGACCTCGGCGGTTGCCGCGCGCGACCAAGCGGCCCCGCCTCGGATCTCTTCCACCACCCGAGCGGTCTCGGCCTCTGCTGCCGCGATCACCTCGACCGGATAGGCAAGAGAGATCTGGTGCTCGGCGAACTCGTCCTCGTCGTCGACCCACACCCCACTGCCGTCGGCCGGGTCGATGACGTCGAGGTCCAGGTCGATCGCGGTGACCTCCGCCGTCCCGTCGAAGCGCCAGCGCGTGTCCGTGACGATGTCGCAGTAGACCCGGAAGTGCAGGTCGGGGTGCGGCTCGTAGGACATCGCGGTGAAACCTCGGTCCCGCGGCACGAGGAGCACGTTGTCGGTCACGGCGACGAAACTCGTGGGGCCGCCGGACCAGGTGTTGCCCACCGGGTCGCCGAGCCAGTGGCCGTGCTCGTCGGACCCCAGCCAGAGCAGGGCACTCGTGTGGTGCCGACGGTTGCCCCACTTCGTGTAGGCGCAGCGGACCAGGTCGCCGGTCCGCAGCCGGGCCAACGGCGGGTCGTAGGCCGGGTGCTCGCCTCGGTCGTCGGCCTCCTCGACTCCACCCTGTGCCGGGTGCTCGGCTGAGCCCATCAGATGAGCCGGTGCCGCTCGATGATCGCCTCGCGGCCGGGCCCCACCCCGATCGCCGACACCCGGGCACCGATCAACTCCTCGAGCCGCACCACATAGGCCTGGGCGTTGGCCGGCAGGTCCTCGAAGGTTCGGCACCCCGAGATGTCCTCCCACCAGCCGGGCAGCGTCTCGTAGATCGGTTTGGCGTGGTGGAAGTCGCTCTGTCCGACCGGCATCTGGTCATGGCGGACGCCGTCGACGTCGTAGGCGACACACACCGGGACCTGCTCCAGACCGGTCAGGATGTCGAGCTTGGTGACGACGAAGTCGGTGACGCCGTTGATCCGGGTGGCATACCGCCCGACGACCGTGTCGACCCAGCCGCAGCGGCGCGGTCGTCCGGTCGTCGTACCGTACTCGGAGCCGGTCTTGCGCAGGAACTCGCCCATGTCGTCGTGCAGCTCGGTCGGGAACGGGCCCTCGCCGACCCGCGTGGAGTAGGCCTTGAGGATCGCAATGACCCGCGAGACCCGGGTCGGCGGAATGCCCGACCCGGTGCAGGCCCCACCGGCGGTCGCGTTGGACGACGTGACGAACGGGTAGGTGCCGTGGTCGACGTCGAGCAGGGTGGCCTGGCCGGCCTCGAGCAGGACGTTCTTGCCGGCGTCGAGGGCCTCCTCGAGCACTCGGGAGGTGTCGGCGACCATCGGGCCCAGCCGACCGGCATACGAGAGCAACTCGGTCACGGTGTCGTCGATGGAGACCGAACGCCGGTTGTAGATCTTGGCGAGCACCTGGTTCTTGACGTCGAGGGCTGCCTCGACCTTCTGGCGCAGGATCCCCTCGTCGAAGATGTCCTGGACGCGGATGCCGGTGCGCGACATCTTGTCGGCGTAGGTGGGGCCGATGCCGCGGCCGGTGGTGCCGATCTTGCGCGAGCCGAGGAACCGCTCGGTGACCTTGTCGAGGGTGCGGTTATAGGGGGCGATGAGGTGGGCGTTGGCGCTGACGAGCAGCTTGGAGGTGTCGACGCCGCGAGCCTCGAGGGCGTCGATCTCCTGGAACAGGACGGCGAGGTCGATGACGACGCCGTTGCCGATGACCGGGATACAGGTCGGTGTGAGGATGCCAGAAGGCAACAAGTGCAGGGCGAACTTCTCGCCGTCGATGACGATCGTGTGGCCCGCATTGTTGCCGCCGTTGAACTTGACGACGTAGTCGACGTCGCTGCCCATCAGGTCGGTCGCCTTGCCCTTGCCCTCGTCGCCCCACTGGGCGCCGACCAGCACGATCGCCGGCATCTGCTCCACTCCTCACAAGCAGCGAGGACCAGTCGGTCGACGGGTCCTGCTGGCCAGTCAACCCTAGCGTGAGCGGGCCCGGTTCGGCCGGGGCGCACTCCCCTGCGGGTCGATCAGCCCGGCTGCCGTGACCGCGGCTCCGAGCTGGTAGCGGGTGTCGACGCCGTGGACGTCCATCTGCCGGGCGATCCGCCTGCGCACGGTCCGCAGGCCCCAGCCGAGGTAGCGGGCGATCGCCTCGTCCTTCATCCCCAGGGCGAGCAGCTCGAGCAGCTGGATCTCGGCGCCGGAGTCGTCACCGGGGCGGTCGACCGGAAGACCGACGGCGTAGGCCGCGTCGAACAGGGCCCCGAACGCCGCGACGAGCATCGGGTTCCGGATGAGGACGTAGCCGGAGTGGACGTCTCCCCAGACCGCAGTGGCGATCACGGCATACGAGCCGAAGACGCCGAACTCGGTGGGCGGGTGGATGCTGATCCGCTGCTCCTCGCCGATCTTGGCGTACATGGCCATCCAGCGACGGCCGGACGCGGACTCGGCGACCTGGGTGGAGTACAGGGTCTGCTGGACCATGTCGGCCGCCATCTGCTGCTGGGTGGCGCGATAGATGACGTCGTCGACGCCGGGGCCTTCCTCGACGGTCAGGGTCACCGAGTGGAACGGGCCGCCGCTCAGCTCCATGAGCCGCTCGACCTCGGCCGAGGCCTGCTCACCCGGGATCAGCTCGGTGCCGCCCCCGACGCCGGTGTCGGCGGGGAGCAGACTGCGGAGCTGGTGGACGCTGGAGCGCATGTCGAGCAGAGCCGCGCGGCGTTGCTCGAGGAGGGAGAACTCGCGGTCGATGGTCAGGCTGAGGTCGCCGATCGACTCGGCCGGACTGCGCTCGCCCCGGGGAAGGTTGGTCGCCACGTCACCTCCACCGGTTCGTCGTGCAGCCAGGGCCAGGGCCGTCCGGACCACGGTTGGGACACGGTGGGGGCGCCTCGGTCAGGGGTGACCGCGACACCGGCCAGCGCCCTGGTTGGCATCTTAGTGCCATTGGCAGCGAAGAGCCACGATTTGGCGGATGTGCGAGGCATCATTGCATCGCTGGCAGCGAGGTAGCAGGGGACACCGTGTGCCGGCCGTTCGACGCAGACGAAGCGTCGGCTCCTGGCAGGGGGCACATCGGCGGAGGTTCGGTCCGAAAGGTCCCGAACCTCCGCCGAACAACGTGCGGGGCACTACGGCGGGTGGGTCGCAGGCGTGGGCGCCGACAGCGATGCCGACGCCATGGTCGGCACCGACGCCTCAGAGCCCGAGTTCCCGGGCGGCCTCGGCCGAGGAGGCGCGGAGGAACTCGGTGCAGCGGTCGTGCTCCTCGTCGTCGCCAATCGCGGCGGCGGCGTTGGCGAGGGCCGCGAGCGCGCGGAGGAACCCTCGGTTCGGCTCGTGGCTCCACGGGACCGGACCCTGACCGCGCCATCCGGAACGCCGCAGCGAGTCCAGGCCCCGGTGGTAGCCGGTCCGTGCGTAGGCGTAGGACTCGACGTCGCGCCCGTCGTCAAGCGCTTCCTCGGCGAGGGTCGCCCAGACGAGCGAGGACGCGGGGAACGCTCGCGCCGCAGCGACCGCGGCAGACCCCTCGTTCAGGGCCGCCGCGGCCGGGTCGACGGGAAGGAACGTTTCGGGGATGCCGAGCAGGTCAGCCATGGTGGTCGCAGGCCCGATCAGGAGGTGTGCGTGCCGGCGGAGCGAAGGTTCTGGCAAGCCTGGACGACTCGCTGGGCCATGCCCGCCTCCGCCTCCTTGCCCCAGGCACGCGGGTCGTAGGACTTCTTGTTGCCGACCTCGCCGTCCACCTTGAGGACGCCGTCGTAGTTCTTCAACATCCAGTCGGCGACCGGGCGGGAGAAGGCGTACTGGGTGTCGGTGTCGACGTTCATCTTCACGACGCCGTAGTCGACGGCGGCGGAGATCTCCTCAGGCAGCGAGCCCGAGCCGCCGTGGAAGACGAGGTGGAACGGCTTGGAACCCTCGGCGAGGCCGTACTCGGCCGCAACCGCTCGTTGGGCGGCTTGGAGCACCTCGGGCCGGAGCTGGACGTTGCCCGGCTTGTAGACGCCGTGGACGTTGCCGAAGGTGAGCGCCGTCAGATAGTAGCCGTTCTCGCCGAGGCCGAGCTTCTTTGCGGTGGCGATGGCATCCTCGGGCGTCGAGTAGAGCTTCTCGTCGATGGCACCCTCGACGCCGTCCTCCTCGCCGCCGACGACACCGACCTCGATCTCGAGGATGACGTTGGCAGCGTGGCAGGCGGCGAGCAGCTCCTGGGCGAGATCGAGGTTCTCCGCCAGCGGCACGGCCGAGCCGTCCCACATGTGGCTCTGGAAGATCGGCAGACCACCGGCCTTGACCCGCTCGGTGCTGGCGGCGAGCAGCGGCCGGACGAAGCCCGCGAGCTTGTCCTTGGGGCAGTGGTCGGTGTGGAGGGCGATGTTGACGGGGTAGCTCTTCGCGACCACCTCGGCGTAGGCCGCCAGGGCGAGGGAGCCGGTCACCATGTCCTTGATCGTCGACCCCGACGCGTACTCGGCACCGCCGGTCGAGACCTGGATGATGCCGTCCGAGCCGGCGTCGGCGAACCCGCGGATGGCGGCGGTGATGCTCTGGCTGCTCGTGATGTTGATGGCCGGGTAGGCGAACGAGCCGTCCTTGGCCCGGTCGAGCATGTCGGCGTAGACCTCTGGGGTCGCGATGGGCATCTGGCGCTCCTGGTCGTCAATGGCTGGTGCTGAAGGGTCGGTGACCTGGGTCACGGGTCGGCCTGATCCTCCCACGCACGGTGCCCAGATCGGTCAGTGGTCGGCGCGGTCAGTGGTCGGCGCGGTCCGGGGCGACGTAGCGACCACCCCGGATCACCCGCCACAACCACCAGGCGATGACGACTCCGTAGACGAGCAGCTCGAAGGCGCCGACGAGCGGCGGTGGATAGAAGATGTTGCCGATCGCAGCGGCACACGTGAACGAGAGCGGCGCGGTGAGCAGGACGAGTGGGAACGCGGCCGTGTCGGAGTTCACCGAGCCGACCGTCGCAATGGCCACGACGAGGACGACGAACGAGACGACGACGAGCGCCAGATAGCTCCCGGCGAGCTTCACCGCGAGCCGACCGCGGGTGAATCGGTCGGGCTCGGTGACATCGTCGCGCAACCGGTCGAACATGCGCCGAACCCTAGCGGCCGGGCTCCTGACCTCCGACCAGCTCGGCCAACCGGCCCTGCAGGTGGGCGCGTTCGACCTCGTTGCCGCAGGCGCCAACGGCAATCTCGTATGCCGTCCGCGCACCCTCGCGGTCTCCGGCGCGCAGGGCCAGCTCGGCCCGCACGGCCGGCAGACGGTGGCCGTCGATCCCCACGTCGCGCAGGAGTGCCAGACCGGCGTGCGGACCGTCGACCTCGGCCACCGCGACGGCCCGGGCCAGCCGGACGCTGGGGCTGGGGTTGATCTCCTCGAGGGCGGCGTAGGTGGTGACGATCCGGTCCCACCGGGTGTCGGCCGCCGTGGGAGCCAGCGCGTGCTCGGCGGCGATGAGTGCTTGCAGGTGGTAGTCCAACGCGAGACCCGTGGGCAGCGCTCCGCTCATGGAAACGGCTGTACCAGAGAGGATCTGGACAGCCTCGGCGATCTCGTCACGGTGCCACCGGGCCCGGTCCTGGTCGGGGAGGAGGACGAGCCGGCCGTCGCCGCTGAGCCGGGCGTCCCGTCGGGAGTGGTGCAGGAGGGTCAGGGCGAGGAGCTGGTCGAGTGCAGCCGAGGACTGCAGGGCACGCGCGACGCGGACCAGGCGGATGGCCTCGCCGGCGAGGTCCGCTCGCAGCAGGTCCGGTCCGCTGCCGGGGGCGTACCCGGTGGTGAACGCCAGGTAGGCCGTCTGGGCGACCACCTCCAGGCGGGACGGCACCGCGGACGCGTCCGGCACGGCATACGGGATGCCGGCGGCCACGATCTTCTTCTTGGCCCGGGTGATCCGCGCGGCCATCGTCGACTCGCTGACGAGAAAGAGCCGGGCGATGTCGGCGGTCGTCACGCCGAGGACGAAACGCAGCGACAACGCACACGCCGACTCTGGTGCGAGGGCGGGGTGGGCGCAGAGGAGGACGAGGCGCAGAAGGTCGTCGTGGACGAGGCCGCCCGGGTCGGCACGCACACTCTGGAACTCCTCTCGGCGCTCGGATTCGTTGAGCAGCAACGGCATTCGCCGCGCGGCCATTGATTCGGCACGGAGCCGGTCGAGGATCCGGCGGCGGGCCGTGGTGAACAGCCACGCCGCGGGTTTGTCAGGGGCACCGCTGCTCGGCCAGCGCTCCGCGGCCGCCGCGAAGGCCTCGGCCGCCGCATCCTCGACGAGGTCGAGTCGCCGGAACTGCGCGAGGAGGAGGGCCACGATGCGGCCCCACTCCTCGCGCATGGTCCGGGCCAGGACCTCGTCGGCATCGGTCACGTCGGGTCGTAGCCCTCGATCTCCAGGGTCGGTCGAATCTCCACGGCATAGGACTGCGGAAGCAGCTTCGCGACCGAGATGACGGTGTCGAGGTCGGGGAGGTCGACCAGGTAGAAGCCGCCGATCTGCTCGGTGAGCTCGACGAACGGTCCGTCGGTCACGGCCCACTGTCCGTTGGTCGCGCGCAGGGTGGTCGCGGTGTCGGCGTCGGCGAGCGCTGCCCCGGCCAGTTTGCGTCCGTTGGCGGCGACAGCACGCTCGAAGGCGATGTGGGCCGCGTGCGACGCCTGCCGCTGGTCCAGGGTCGCCTCGCTCCACCCGGTCGGGTCGGCGGCGACGAGGATCACGTAGTCCATGTCACACGCCCACTGCCTGCGTCGGCCGGACCTCGACGACACGCTCGTCGAAGGCGAGTTCACCGCAGGCCACGAGCAGACCGGGCTCGTCGTCGGTCTCGATGACGTAGTAGCCGGTGAGCTGCTCCGCGATTTCCGCGTAGGGTCCTTCGGTGACGACCGGGGCGCCGTCGGCACCGGCGCGGACCACCTTCGCCTCACTGGACGCAGTCAGTGGGGCCGTGTTGAGGACCGTGTGCCCGCCCTTGTCGAGGGCTTCGTGGAACCGGTCGTGCGCCGCATACACCTTGTCCTTCTCGGCGTCGGACTTCCGGTCCCAGACGGCCTCGTCGGCGGGGATGAGGATGAGGTACCTGCTCATGGGGAATGTCCCTTCGGGATTGCGGGCCGCCGGTGCGACCTCACCACGATGACGGATGAGGACCCGCCGAATCGACAGGACGGATCAGCGAATGTCGCAGTTCGGGGGATTCCAGTTGAAGGGGGTCGTCGTCGCGGCCGAGCGCAGGCCGAGGGAGAGCAGGATCGGGCGGCTGTCCGGTGAGGTGTCGACCCGCATGAGCGAGTAGCCGCGGTCACGGGCCAGGCGGGCGCGGTAGCTGACGGTCGTCCGATACAGGCCCCGGCGGCGCCAGTCCGGGCGCGTCGAGCCGCCCCACATGCTGGCGAAGTCGGTGCCCGGCGAGTAGCGCACCCAAGCGGCGCAGACCACCGTGCCCTGGCCCCCGACCTCCTCGATGACGGCGATGTCGACGGCGTCGGGGTTGGCGGCCTTTTCACGCTGGAGGCTGCCCGTCATCGACGTCGCGTAGTGGGCCTCGTCGATACTGGCAGCCGCCTCGGATCCCTCCCAGACCAGGGTCATCAGGTCGTGGATCTTCCGGTATGCCGCGTCGTCGGCTGCATCGACAGCACGCATCCGCACCCCGTCGGGCAGGTCGACGTCGTGGATCAGGCGATCCACCTCGCCGAGAAGGAGCACCTCGTCCTCCTCGGCGGTCAGCCCGGCCCGGGTCAGGCGCTCGCGCAGGTCGCTCGGCTGGTCGTAGCCGTAGGTCTTCCACTCGAAGCGCTCGCCCTGCTCGCCTCTCCCGGCGAAGAACTCGACCTGGCGCGCGATCCAGTGGTCGGGATCGACTCCGAGGCCACTCGGGCTCTCGACCATGCAGTAGGACGTGCCCGGCTCCGTCGGATAACGCCGGAACACGGGACCGTCGGCGTCCTGGACGATTCCGGGCGACGGCTCGTCCTCGCGTTGCCGGAGCCGGATCTCCTCGTGGAATCGCTGGAGCAGGGTTTCAGCAGCGGCTGGATCGCTCACGGACCCATCCAAGCCGAGCGGCCGGCATACGGTCCAACGCTTTGACCGTATGCCGCTCGGTCACGGGACGCTGAGCTGGTGGGTGAGCGCGGTGACGAGGAGGGTTTGGAGCTCGTCCGCACCCCGCAGGGCTCCGTGCCCCTGGTCCACACCACACCCGTCAAGGGCGATCTCGGTCCACGGCACGGCGTTGCCACTGAGGACGGTGAACCTGGTGTGGGATGTCGTTGCGCACGTTGCGTCAGCTGTCGCGGCGCTCACGAGCGCGCGGACCTGGTCGTACTCGTCGGCCGTCAGCCGGGTCGCCGCGGTGAGCGTGCCATCAAGGTCCGGAGTGCTGCTGTAGAAGCAGGCCGTCACCGAAACGTCCGCAGGCAGTGTCGGCGGACCCGCCGGCGCGTGGGTGATTGGTTGTCCTGCCAGCAACGCGATCGTGTCCTTCACCGTCAGCGGACAACCGCTGACTCGGGAGAGGGGCGACTCGATCTGGGTCCCCCGGACGCTGACCACCACCGAGGTCTCCATCGCCTCATAGGCGGCGACCGCGGATTTGAGGGGGGCGCGGGACGCCAGGATCGGTTCACGCGCCGCGATGAAGTGTCCACCGACCTCGAGGATGAGAACTCTGCGCGTGTAGCCGATGGACAATGCTGCGCCGCTACCCGCGGGGGCGTCCGGGACGGCATACGCGCGCAGAGTCGCGTCGAGACCGCCGGTGACCCTACGCACCTCGCGGAAGGTCCAGGTGCCATCGCCCGGGACGTCGTGGGTCCCGGTCCAGCAGGTGAACGCCGCGGTGACCGGGCCGAGGTTCGGCGGCACGTGGCCCGGGTCGGAAAGGGGGTCGTTCTGGGTAGGACACAGTGCTCCGGCGGCGGTCGCGGCCGCCGAGGCCGTAGCCGGGGAGTCGGAGGAGGCAATGCCCGGCCGGATCGTCGGTCCGCGCAACAGCGGCGGCAGGACGGCGATGCCGGTGACCGCCGCCGCGAGGGCGGCGACGAGCCCGACCCTGCGGACCTGTCGATGGCGACGACCGCGAACCGCATCGGCTCGGACCCGCTCGACCAGACCGGCCGACGTGGGCGTCCGCTGAGCCTCCTCGGCAAGAACCGAACGCAGTTGGGACTCAATGGTGTTCATCGGGTCAGATCTCCTTCCGGGGTGGACACGGCGGCCGCCCGCAGCGTGGCGAGCGCTCGGCTGGCGGTGGCGCGAACCGTGGACTCAGTGACGTCGAGCAACTCGCCGATCTGTGCGTCGCTGCGGTCCTCGAAGTAGCGCAGCACCACGATCGCCCGAGCTCGTGGCGGCAGACCACGGACGAGAGCCACCAGGTCGGCGCGGGTTGCGACCAGGTCGGCGTGATCCGCGTCGCTGGGCCCATCGGAGCCGCCAAGGGCGCCGATCCGCTCCGCCTCATCGAGGTCGGTCGGGCGCTCGCCCCACCAGCGACGGCGCCGATCGGTGAGATGCCGGTTGAGCATCGCCTTGCGGACGTAGGCATCAGGGGCCGCGGCCGCCGCGACGCGGTCCCAGTGGCGATAGGCATCCACCAGGGTGGACTGGACCAGATCCTCGGCGGTCTGGGCATGCCCGGTGAGCAGCCAGGCAAGTTGGAGCAGCCCAGGGCCGCGCGCGCTGACGAAGGCGTCAAAATCCACTCGGCCTCCTTGGCTCGCTCACATCCTCCAACGATTGAGACGACTCGGGAGCGGCGATTCGCTGCATACGCAGCAGGGGGCGTTCAGATCGTGGCGTGCTGGCGGGTCCAGGTGTGCATGGCGATCGCCGCAGCCGCGCCGGCGTTGATCGAGCGGGTCGAGCCGAACTGGCTGATGTGCAGGACCTCGACGCACGCGGCGCGCATCTCGTCGGTGAGGCCCGGACCTTCCTGGCCGAAGACGAGGACGCAGCGCCGCGGCAGTTCGGCCAGCTCGATCGGCAGCGAACCGGGGAGGTTGTCGATCCCGATGAGAGGGGTGCCGGGGTGGATCTCGCCGTGCGGTCCGGCCCACGCGACGAGGTCGGCAACGGTCGGGTGGTGGTACTCGTGCTGATAGCGGTCGGTGACCATGGCGCCGCGCCGGTTCCAGCGGCGCTTCCCGACGATGTGAAAAGCCCTGGCGTTGAAAGCATTTGCCGTCCGGATGACCGAACCGATGTTGAAGTCGTGGCCCCAGTTCTCGACGGCCACATGGAAGTCGTGTCGCCGGGTGTCGAGGTCGGTGACGATCGCGTCGTGCTGCCAGTACCGGTATCTGTCGATCACGTTGCGCCTGTCGCCATCGCGCAGCAACTCGGGGTCCAGGCGCGGGTCGTCCGGCCACGGACGGGCATACGGCCCAGCTCCGACCTCGGAGGGTGTCGACGGTGTGTCATCGCCCAGTTGCACCGCGCCACTCTCCCAGACCGCACCGGTAACGGGCGAGTGTCAACCCTGCCCAGTCGCAGCCACCTTTCCGCCCGCCCATCAGCCCGAGGCGGATCTGCCCCGGTCGGTTGCCGGCGGTGCCGCCGACTCGTAGACGTGGCCGGTCGGCGTGATCACCGCGGTCCGGTGGCCGACGGCGGGCTCGGCATCGGGGGGCTCGTCATCGGCAAGGAGAATGTCCATGAGTTGCTGCCACGGCGGATCGCTCGCGTCGGGCCGACCCCGAGAGGGCGGGTTGAGGACACCGACGATCCAGCCGGGTGCCTCCTTGGTGAGGTTGCACCGGTCGCACGTGCCCTCCGCGTTGAGCGAGCAGGTGGGTCCGTCACGACGGACGGGAGTCACATGGTCGATGACACGGATGGCGGCCTCGCAGAATGGGGTTCGGCACACCTGGTCACGCACCGCGACGAGCCGCCGCAGCACCCCACGGAACAACCGTTGAGTCGAGAACGTCGGCGCCAGCACCGGGATCGGTCCAGGTCGGTACACCTCTTCGGCACGCGCCAGGAACCCCGCGAGTGCGGCGCTTGCCTCCGCGTCGCGCGTAGGGTCGCCCAGTGGGCTCGCGGACGGGCCTTCTGGATGACCGAGCGGGTCGGTCAGCCGGTGCCGGCGCACTTCCAGGCCGACCACGGTGGCCCCATCGGGACCGACGACGACTCGCCGCAGGGTCACCTCGGACCCAGCGCGGGCGGTCCGGCGGACCAGGTCACGGGCAAAGCTGGCGGGAAGCCATCCGGCGCCGACGACCTTGGCTGGACTGTGCGCTCGGGCAGCAGGTCCGGCGTCCATCCTCTCCGAACGACCGACCGGCTCGGCGAGGCCGCTGTCGCTGAGGTGGTCTGCGTCAGGAACGTCGTCTGCTTCGCTCGGGCCGCAGCCAAGGGCCGAATCGCCATCCTCGGCCGGTCGTAGCGTGGGGGACGCGTTGTCCTCGCGGTTCGGACGAACGTCTTTGGGCGACGGATAGGCCTCATCCGGACGGCCAGCCTCGGTCGGGCCGCTCGGATCGGCCGAACGCCCTTGCGGCCCGCGATGCTCCGACTCCGACGGTGTCCTGCGGCAAGCGGGCTCGTGCTCCGACTCGGTCTCACCTCGTAGTGCGTCATCGGTCATGACGAGCTGGATCTCGATCGGCACCGGCTGGCCGATGGCGCGACCGGTGAGGCGGGAGACGACGACATCGGCCATCATCTGCGACCGCGTCCGCTGCCCGGCCGAGCTCCCACGGCGGACCAGATCGGTGGATGCGGGCTGAGTCGAGCTGCCGGTCGCTCCACCTGTCGCTGCAGGGCCGGCATCGCCGGTCGATGTCGCGTCGGCACGGCAGCCACCCGCTGCCTGCGCATCATGGAGCCAAAAGGCGGCGCTCCGACTCTTGCCAGCGGACCGAACGTGCGGCTCGCCGAGCTGGGCCGTCGCCTCGGCCTCGACCGCACGGAAGGCACCTGTGGCCTCGGCCATCGGTGCCAACAGGGTGAGGTAAGCCATCCCGTCGGCCGCGGTCCGCAACGTCACCCGTCGCGAAACTGCGGCCCGCTCGACACGCCGGCTGCTGGCGTCGTCATCAACGGCGCTGGCAACGCGCCGAGCGGCGTCCGCGAGCGATCGCTCCCCCAACCGGCCGAAATCCGTTGCGAGGCGGGCGTCGACCTCACGACGCAGGGCGGGCGCGAGGTCCTCGATCGCCCGATGCAGACCCTCGGCCGCGCCCTCGGTGATCTCGCCCGCGGTCAACGCGGCCAACGCCTTCGGTAGGGACGTAGTGAGCGCTCGCGCGAGGGCCAGGTGGGCGTCGCCGCGGGTCGGTGACTCGCGTCGGGCGAGGGCTACCTGACTCCCGATCGACCGGGCAGCGAGGCGCTCCGGCGTCCAGGACGGCATCGCGGCGCGCTGCGAGTCGGCGAAGGCAACCGTCTGCCGCACCTGAGCCGCGGCGAGCGCACCCTTCGCCCGCTCGAGTGCGGCAATCCGGTCGATCCGGACCGCATCGTCGACACCCGCTCCACCCGTTGTCGCAAGCCAGGCGACAAGATCGTCAACCCGCTCCACCAGCGGATCGCCAGCAGGCTCTGCAGTGCGGCCGGACTGTGCCGATCCGGCCCGCGCCGGCCTCGGCGTCCACCTCGACTGAGGTCTCGGCAGAGCAAGGCCCGCGACCGCAGTGACGGCCGCGCTCCTACTTGATCCCTGGATCCCCTCCATTCCACCAGCCTACCCGTGTTCGAACATATGTCAAGCCCATGAACGAGCGAATTTGACTGTCCTACAATGCAATTGGTCACCTCGGCTCACTATCACGCAGCACTGACAAGGGCGAGGGTTTGTCCACAGGCACCTTGG
>JBDTBX010000085.1:0-3275 GCA_039923915.1 Nostocoides sp.
GACGAACCGGCCTGACGTGGTGCGCGCCGACGGCTGCCTGTTCTGCGCCATCGTGGCCGGTGAGCGACCGGCATACGTCGTCGTCGACGAGCCGGGTGTGCTCGGCTTCCTGGATGCCCGCCCCGTCTTCAAGGGTCACGTGCTGCTGGTCCCGCGCGACCACGTCGCCGTGCTGCCCGACGTGCCTGCGCCCGATCTCGCGCTGCTCATGGGGGCCACCCAGCGCACTGCCCGAGCCGTCGTCGACGGGCTCGGCGCGCAGGGCAGCTTCGTCGCCGTCAACAACACGGTCAGTCAGTCGGTCCCGCACGTGCACGTCCACGTCGTGCCACGCACCAAGGGCGACGGGCTGCGCGGGTTCTTCTGGCCGCGAACCACCTACGCCGGCGAGGCCGAGGCCACCTCGTATGCCGTGCGTCTGCGGGAGGCGCTCGGGTCGTCCTGACGGACACGAATCGGCCGAAACGTATCAGGCCCCTCGGGGGGGCCTCTGAACCGATATGCACGCCGCCGACTACCTCCCACTGATCCGCGTGCCGTCGTCATGGCCGTTCGCCGTCACCGCCGTGGCCGCCATGGTCAGCCTCGCCGCCCTCGACCTCGTCGGCGCCTACGCGGCCAAGGAGTGGTCGCGTCGGGGAACCCCGCTCATGCTGGCCGTGGGCGTCGCGTCATTCCTCGTCCTGTTCTGGGTCTACGCCTCCGCGCTCCAGTACGCCGAGCTCGCCATCGTCACCCTGGGCTGGATCGTCCTGCTCCAGGTCGGGCTCCTGCTCATCGACCGGCTGTACTACGGCATCCACCTCGCGCCCACCAAGTGGGCCGCGATCGTCGTCATCCTCGCCGCACAGGCGTACCTGCTCCTGCCCGCAGCCGGGGCGGCCGGCGGGCCCCAGTAGCATCGGCGCGTGCTCGCACCCCTCTCGACCGCCGTCATCGTCGTGGCGGTCGCCGTGCTCCTCCTCGCCGCCTTCTACGCCTTGCGCGACCGGCTGATCAACGACGCCCTGCTCGGGGTGATCGCGCTTCTGGAGCTCCTCCTCATCGTCCAGGCAGTCGTCGGCGTCGCTCGGATCGGCGACCTGGCCGCGGAGAAGGCGACGTTCGCGGCATACCTCTTCTCGTTGCCGTTCATCACCCCGCTGACGACCCTGCTGGCCATCAAGGAGAAGTCCCGATGGGCGATGGTGACGATCGGGGTCGGGGCCTTCGCCGTCGCCGTCATGACCGTGCGGCTCGACCAGATCTGGAGCCTGCATGCCTGACTCGACGGCGCCCGCCCACACCGCCAGCGGGCAGGGTCGGGTGATCATCGCCCTGTATGCCGTCATGGCGCTGGCCGCGACCGGACGCTCGTCGGTGCAGATTGCCGAGTACTTCGGGCGGGCTCGGTTCGCCTACGTGCTGTCCGCGGCGGCCGCCGTCATCTACCTGGTCGCAACCGTCGCGATCGTCCGGGGCGGCGCGCGGGCAGTGCGCATTGGCACGGTGTCGTGCGCGATCGAGCTCGCCGGGGTCCTGTGCATCGGGGTGCTCTCGTATGCCGTGCCGAGGCTCTTCCCGGACAAGACCGTGTGGTCGCACTTCGGCTCCGGCTACGGCTACCTGCCGCTCGTCCTGCCCATCCTCGGGCTGTGGTGGTTGCGCCGCTTCAGGACGGCGGAGCCGGCTCCAACAACAGCACCGGGATGAGCCGGTCGGTCCTGGCCTGGTAGTCCGCATACGGCGGGTAGGCAGCCACACAGCGCGGCCACCACTCGGCCCGCTCGGCACCGGAGATCTCACGAGCCACGACGTCCGTCGTCCTCGAGCCGTCCTGGAGCGTGATCGCCGGGTTGGCGCTCAGGTTGTGGTACCAGACGGGGTGCTCGGGGGCGCCCCCCTTGCTGGCCACCGCGGCATACGTGCCGTCGTGTTCGACCCGCATGAGGGGCACCTTGCGGATCCGGCCGGACTTCGCGCCGCGCATGGTGAGCATGACGACGTGCAGACCCATGACCTCCGCGGCCGCGGTCGTGCCGGCGGCCTCGATCGCCTCGACCTGCTTGCGGACCCAGCCCGTGGGGCTCGGGTCGTAGTCGGTCGGTGAGGCGCTCATGTCACTCCAGAAGTTCGCTCGGGTCGTAGGCGCAGTCGAGCGTACCCGTCGCCTCCCCGGTGGCGACGACCTGACCCGTGGCGTCTCGGATCTCGCAGCGGATGGCGGCGCTGTCGTCGGAGGCGGCCACGAGGATCTCGTCGGCCTCCTGGGTTCCGCTGAGCGGGTAGTCGAAGGCGCCGGCCACCTCGGTGGCGACCGGCGCCCCGTTGTCGGTGATGGTGTAGCTGCCGGAGTCAGGTGCACCGACGTGGATGGTGACCGAGCTGCTCGGGTTGATCGAGTGCGGCCGGAGGACGGTCATGTCGCCGGTGTTGACCAGGACCCCGCCGTCTGCGGGAGCTGAGACGGCGGAGGAGGACTGTGAACTCGACCCGGAGTCCGAGCCGCTGTGCGTGATGGCCCGGATCGCAGCCGGTCCGCCCCAGAAGAGAATCAGGACGAGCGGCCAGGCGCTCTTGCGGCTGCGTCGGCGGACCGGTCGGCTCCGTGGTGCGCCTGGCCGGCTCGACGTCGTCGGCGAGGTTGGCCGGGTCGGCCCGGACGGTGCCGACGGGCGGGACGGCGCCGACGGTGCCGGAGAACGGCGCGGCGCGGCTGGATTCCCGAGCCGTGGCCACCGGGCGGGAAGGGTGGGCGCCTTGGCCGAGCGCCCCGTCGGGGCTGGCTGCGGCGAGGGGGCCGCTGGCAGCGCAGCGGGGGCCGGGTCGGGCCGGTACTCGATGCCCCCGGGTGGGGGAACCGCAGCAGTGGGCGCCGGGTCGGCATACGAGGACGCGGTCGGGTCGGTGAAGAGGATGTCACCACCCGGGAGGCCGCCGAGGTCGAACAACGGGTCGGGGCGTTCGCGGTCAGTCATCGTCCTCAATCCTGCAGCTGGCGGGTAGTGCTCTGACGTCGCGGGCCGTGGCGCCGTTCCGAACCCCGAGGGTGTGGATAACTCGGGGGCGGTCGGTCGATCGGGCTAGCGTGCCGACCATGACACAGATGAGGGTGGATGGGGCGGACATCCGGGCGCTGGGGGAGGCCTTGCTGGGGGTCGCCGACGACCTTGCGTCCCTGCCCATGCATGCAGGGGCCGCTGAGGGCTTGCCGCCCGGGTCGACGCGGGGCGCGCTCGACTTGCTGCTCGGCAACTGGATGCGGATCCGCCACCAGAGCGCCCGGCAGGTGGCCG
>JBDTBX010000086.1:0-5932 GCA_039923915.1 Nostocoides sp.
CGCGGATCGAGGACCCGTCGAACATCTGGCCGTTCTTGAAGAAGTCCGCGTCGACCGTCTGCGCGGGCACGTTGAAGTGCTGCATGACCCCGGGCAGGTCGCAGAACCGGATGTCGACGAACTTGACATCCTCGTCCTTGATGAACGCAAGGACCTCGTCAGCGTTGCTGAACAATCCAAACCTCCTGATGTGGGTGGGCGCGTGTCGCCGGCCCGGGGTGGCTGTTGTCGATGACGCTAAGCGACCGCCATTACCCGGCCATGACCCACGTGTTTCGGACATGTAACGAGACCATGCGCGTTCTCTGGGCGAGACGACGTGCCCGTATGCCGGACACGCGGCTCACACGATAGCCCGCCGGTCCGTGTCCCGGCCACCGCACATACGCTGCCCTGCGTGAGCTCGACGAAACCCCCGCCGGCACCGCTCGGACTCCCGGCCGACGGCCCCGGCTCGCTCGCCGGGCTCGGTCGTCGCATCCTCGCCGTCGTCATCGACTGGGTGCTCAGCACGCTCGTCGCGACCCTCGTGTTCAAGGTGCCCTACGGCTCAACGGGGCCCGGAGCCTTCGCGCCGCTCGCGGTCTTCGCCGTCGAGAACTTCGTCCTCGTCGCCACCCTCGGCTCGACCGTCGGGCACCGACTGCTCGGGATGCGCGTCGGGGCGCTCGGCCGCGCCACCCTCACGCCCGGCCAGGCCCTCATCCGGACCGTACTGCTCTGCCTGTTCATCCCCGCCGCAATCTGGGGCAAGGACGGCCGTGGCCTCCACGATCGGGCCGCCGGCACTGTCCTGGTCCGCCGCTGACCGTCAGCGGCCGGCAGCCACCACGTCGCGGATCTGCCGGGTCGCGTCGGTGACGATCCGCACGACGTCGCTCACCTGCGTCGAGGTCAGACCTCGACGCTTCCACGCCTGACGCGCCTCGACCCGCAGCTCGGCGACGGCCCGCTCGAGATCGCCGACAGTGCCCGAATCGTATGCAGCCCACGAGGTTTCGCTTCCGCCTGCCGGGGTCGCGTGGGCGCGCGCCGAGCGGGCGGCCGCCTTCAGCTCGGCCCGCAGATCGCGGCTCTGGGCGCTCACGTTGGCACGCACCTCCTCGGCCAGCTGTCGGACCGAGTGTTCCAGGTCGGCCTCGAGGGCGGCCACGTCGCCGGCTCGCTCGGCCACCTCGCGGCGGCCGGCCCCGGTGATCCGGTAGACGGTCTTGCGGCCCTCCACGGTGCGCTCGACGAGGCCCTCCTCCTCCAGTTTGGCGAGGCGGGGGTACACGGTGCCGGCCGAGGGGGAGTAGAGCCCGTTGAACCGAGTCTCGAGGTCCTGGATCACCTCGTACCCGTGCCGGGGGCGCTCGGCGAGCAAAGCGAGCAGGTAGAGGCGTAGCTGGCCGTGGGCGAAGACCGGGCTCACCAGGTGCCGCCCGTCGGCGCCACGGCGGCGACCCCGTCACCAGTGCTGGCGCCGGGACCGCAGTGCAGCAGGGTCACGGCACCGGACACGGTCTTGGCGGTGATCTTCAGCCCGCCGTCGCCCTCGCGCAGGTGGCCCTTGGCGGCCGGTCGAGACCCGCCACCGAGGCGCCGTCCGCCGGCCACCACAGCGCCGCTGACCGACGACGCCGTGACGTCGAACCCGGCATACGGCGCCCGCACGGTGAGGTCTCCCGAGACCGAAGTCGCGCTGATCGCGGACGCCGCGTTGGTGAGGTCGAGGGTGATGTCGCCGCTCACCGTCTTGACGTCGGCACTGGGCAGGGCCGAGCTGGAGACCGTCACGGCGCCGGAGACGGACTTGATGGCGGCCACGCCGTCGAGCCGGCTGGCCTCGACGTCGCCACTGACGGTGGTGATCGCCGTGGGGCCGACGATGTCGTCGACCGTGAGCGAGCCGGAGACGGTCTTGACGGCGACGGAGGCGGACACGCCACTGACGAGCGCGGTGGCACTCACTGTCTTGACGTCGACACGGGCACCGACGGGCACCGAGACCGACAGTCGGGCCGAGTTGCGGTCGAGCCCGGCGAACTTCTCCTTCAGGCCGGCGAGGAATGACGCCGAGCCGCTGCCGAACAGCTCGGAAAGGTTGCCGATGGACGAGAGGCCGCCCGGGATGGGTGAGTGGCTGATCCGCAGCTGGCTGCCGTCCCAGCTGACCTCCAGCGGCTGGCCGGTGACCTCGGTGACCTCCAGGCGAGCGGTGGGGGAGTCGTCGTGGGTGACGACGTCGACGTGCCCAGCGATGAGGGTGACGTCCAGGCCGGTCACCGTCTCGCCGTCACCGCCGATGTCCAGGAGCCGGGGTCCGTCGATGGACCAGTTCTGAGCCATGTGCCATGCCTTTCGTGGATCTGGAATCGCGTTATATCGCGTCTGTCGAAAGACACGTTATATCGCAAGTTGTCCAGACGCAAGGCCCTGCCCTGATGCGCTACTTTCCGCGCATCGCCTTGCGGTCCACTCGGGCCTTGGTCGGGTCGACGCCGGCCGGGATCGGAGGTCGAAGGCCGCCGAGCGACTTGAGCCGCTTGTTGACCGTCGCCGCCTCGTCCTTGGTGAGCACCGGCTTCATCTTGGTGAGCTTGTTGGACACCTTGCGCAGCGACAGGTCACCGGCGTCGGCATCCTCGCCGACGTAGAAGGTCTGGAGCGGCACACCGGGCGTCACGCGCGACACCTTCTTGGCCTCGGCCTTCAGCAGGGCCTGGGCGCGGGCCCTGGGACCCTCGCCGAGCAGGACGATGCCGGGGCGGCCGAGCGCGCGGTAGACCATGGCGGCGCTGCTCATGTCGGACGGCTTGGTGCCGCGCTGGGCATCCATCGCCACCGGCTGCGGGTCGGCGTACCAACCGCGTTTGCCGATGCCCTGAAGCGCCGCGCCGACGGCGCCGGGTTTGCCGTCGAGGGCGTTGTACATCGCCGTGTTGCCGCGCCGGTTGAGCACGAAGGTCGCCGCCAGGAAGGCCACCGGGAGCGACAGGACGGCGGCATAGATCAGCCAGAACCGACCGAACAACGCACCGAGCCCGATGATGACGGCCATCGCGAGGAGCGCAGCTCCGAGCATCCACCAGGTGACGTTCGGGTCGAGCTGCTTGATGGCGCGGTAGCCCTCGCGGATGTTCGCGAGCCGACCCGGCTCCTTCTCCACCGCGGGGGTGGCGGCATCGGCAGACTTGCGTTTGAACAACGCCACGGTGGGCCTTTCTGGGGGTGGTGCGGTCACGGCATACGAGATCAACGCCGTATGCCGGGTGATCGGCTCCCTAGGATACGGCGCCGGCGCGGCGGGCGAGGATCGACGCCGCCTCCTGGCGGGCCGGGCCGGCAGCCGCGGCAGCCAGGTGGGCGAGGTGCTCGGGCACCGGGCGGCCCCACGCGGTCATCGCCTGAGCCCAGAGCCGGCCGGCGCGGTAGGAGGAGCGGACGAGCGGGCCGGCCATGACGCCCTTGAAACCCATGTCGGTCGCGACGTCGCTCCAGTGGACGAACTCCTCGGGCCTGACCCACCGGTGGATCGGGTGGTGCAGCTTGGACGGGCGGAGGTACTGGGTGATGGTGAGGATGTCGCAGCCCGCGTCGTGCAGGTCGGCGATCGCCGCCTCGATCTCGTGGTCCGCCTCGCCCATCCCGAGGATCAGGTTGGACTTGGTGACCAGCTCGGCGTCGCGCGCCATCGACAGGACCCGCAGCGACTTGTCGTAGGTGAAGGCTGGGCGGATCCGCTTGAAGATGCGGGGGACCGTCTCCAGGTTGTGCGCGAAGACCTCAGGGCGCGCCTCGAAGACCAGGCCGACCAGCTCGGGGATGGCGCCGAAGTCGGGCGGCAGGATCTCGACACCGGTGTTGGGGTTGAGGGCGTGGATCAGGCGGATCGTCTCGGCGTACAGCCACGCGGCGCCGTCGGGCTGGTCGTCGCGGGCGACCCCCGTGACGGTGGAGTAGCGCAGGCCCATCCGGCGCACCGACTCGGCCACCCGCCGGGGCTCATCGCGGTCGAGCGGCTGCGGCCGGCCGGTCGCGATGTCGCAGAAGTCGCAACGCCGGGTGCAGGTGTCACCGCCGATGAGGAAGGTGGCCTCCTTGTCCTCCCAGCACTCGAAGATGTTCGGGCAGCCGGCCTCTTGGCAGACGGTGTGCAGTCCCTCGGACTTCACCATCGAGTGCAGGGCGGTGTACTCGGGCCCCATCTTGGCCGTGGTACGGATCCAATCCGGCTTGCGCTCGATGGGGGTCTCGGCGTTTCGGGCCTCGACGCGCAGCATCCTGCGGCCCTCGGGTGCGATCGTCATGGTGTCGCCAAGCCTACGCTCGGGCTGGGTGGTTCCTTCAACCGGCAGCTCGGGCGAGCAGCTCCCGGCGGCTGCGTGTGCCGGTCCTTGCGAACACCGCTTTGAGGTGGTCTTGCACGGTGTGTGGGGACAGGAACAACAGCCGCGCAACCTCGGCCGTGTCCGCCCCGGTGGCCAGGCTGGCGACGACATCGGCCTCCCGTGCGGTGAGACCGTGGGCGCGGACGAACAGGTCGAGCCGGTCGGCGAGCGTCGTCGGTGCGATGGCGACGGCGATCTGGCCGCCGGGTTCGACACGCGAGGCCCGCAGGGTCAGCAGGCCGTAGCCCGGCACGTGGACCCTTCCCGAGGGCTCGTGCGAGTCCTGACCGCGCTCCGACGCCAGCAGCTGGGCGGCCACATTGAAGACGCTGGCGGGCACCGGGCGAGCGTCCGGCGCCGTGGGCAGCAGGGCCCGCAGGACCTCGGTGCTCGACGGGGTCGCCCCGAGGACGCGCAGGTCGTCGTCCAGCAGGAGGACCGACGGGCCGGACGGCACCTTGTCACGGAGCGGTTCGGCGAACTCGTCTGCGCGGCAGCGGCGCAGGCGGGCGGTGAGCTCGGGAAGGACCGTGCGTAGCAGGCCGACCTCATCCTCGTCGTATGCCGCGTTGCGCCACAGATCGAGGAACCCCCAGGTCCCGTGCTGGTCGCGGTGAACGCCAGAGAGGACGTCGACGGCCCCCTGGGCGCGGACCTCCTTCAGCCATGGGTCCGCGGCATCCGCCGAAGGCCCGATGCACGCGGCATCGGCCAGGGCCGTCCACCGGTTGACCGTTGCCCCGTACTTGAGCCGGACCAGGTGGCCCAGCCGACCGAGGTCCGGGGTCTCGGCGAGAGGATCGGTGCCGACGGCCGTCGTCGGGTCGGTGAGAACCCAGACGTACCAGTCGAATCCGACAGCATCCCGCAGGATGCTCAACGCGGCTTCGCGGATCCGTCGGCTGTCCGCCTCCACCGGGGACAACCGGCCGATCGCGGCCTCGACCGCTGCGGCGGAGCGGCGACGCGTCACCCGCCGAGCGTACGCGCGGCCCGTCGTGGCAGAAACCCCAGAGATCTGGGATGTTGACCGGTCGGCCGAGCGCTGACGATCGGTTCATGACCACCTTGCGCATCGAGCACCCGATCAGCGACCTGTCCGCGTGGCGGCAGGCCTTCGACTCCTTCTCCGAGGCCCGGCAGCGCGCCGGCGTCGTCTCGCACGTCGTCCGGCAGCCGGTAGGGGACGCCCACCATCTGTCGGTCGACCTCGAATTCCCTGACGTGGCTGGCGCGGAGGCCTTCCGAACCTTCCTGCGCACCCGGGTCTGGGCCTCGACGGACGCCAGCCCCGCCCTGCGTGGCGAGCCGATCGCGACGATCCACGACGTCGTCGAGGCGACCTGAGCCGGCCAGGATTCCTGCCGGCCCGGCTCAGCCCAGGACATCGCCGAGGTGCTTCTCGGCATACGGCAGCACGTCCTGGACGGTGACGGGGCGCCCGAGCTCACGGGTCAGGGAGCCCACGTCTGCGTCGGGGATGCCGCAGGGGATGATCGCGTCGGCCCAGGACAGGTCGGCGTCACAGTTGAGGGCGAAGCCGTGCATCGTGACCCCCT
>JBDTBX010000087.1:0-2929 GCA_039923915.1 Nostocoides sp.
CGGCCTCACGGGTGGGTTCGGTGTGGCCAGGGGTGTACCAAGGCCACCCGGAACGGAGGGCACCACGATCACCGACCACGGCACGCGCTCGACCACCCGCCCCGGGACGCTCCAGTCGGGGCCGGAATCAACGACGACGAGACGCACATCGGGACGGCGGACGAGCGCCGAGACCTGCCTGGACAGGGTCGGCCGGCCGATGACGACAACGCATTCCGGGGGGTGTGCGTCGACGAAGTCGCGGTCGCCGAGGACGAGCACCCCGTGCTCAACGACTCCGGTGCGCGGATGGGGGCCGAACGGCTCGGCCACGACCGGCACCCCCAGCCCGGCAGCCCAGTCCAGCGCCGCCTCGGCCTGCCCGGCACGCGGCAGGTCGGCCATGACCACAAGGCTCCGCTGCGGTAGCCCCCGGCTCGTCGACATCCGGGTCGGACGCGGCGTTGGTGCCTCGGAATACTGGAGCCAACGGCTGACGGCAGTCTCGCGATCGGCGGCCTCGGGTGTCGAGGCCGGGAAGGGAACGGCCTCATCGTCCGCATCGGGGACGAGGGGTTCGCGGAACTGGACGTTGAGGTGGACCGGCCCGGCCGCGACGCCGGGATAACGGTCGCCGGACGGGTCGATCTGCCCAGCAGCCACCTCGAGGAGTCGGCTCACCTCGGCGCGAAGGGCACCGTCGGCCGATGCCAGGGGCGCGAGGTCGGCCTCGGCCAGCACCACACCGCCAAAGATCCCGGGCTGGATCGTCGTCTGGTTGGCTCCGGTCCCCCGCAGCTCCGCTGGGCGGTCGGCCGACAGGACGACGAGCGGCACGCGGGCGTGATACGCCTCCAGGACAGCCGGGTGCAGGTTGGCAACAGCCGTACCCGACGTCGTGACGACGACGGCCGGCCAACCGCTCCGCTTGCCCAACCCCAGGGCGAGGAATCCGGCCGACCGTTCGTCGACCCGCACGTGCAGGCGGAGACGCCCGGCCCGCTCGGCTGAGCGCACGGCATACGCGACGGGGGCCGACCGCGATCCCGGGCAGAGCACGACCTCGCGGACTCCGCCCTCGACGAGCGCATCGACGATGGCGGTCGCCGCAACTGTCGAGGGGTTCACGCTGGCCGATTGTGCCAGCCGTGTCGTGACCGACGGGACCCACCGTTGCGAACCGACGACCCGCCGCCTGCGACGAGCGCGCTTGCCGGTCAGCCACCGGTCGCGACTCGGGTGAGGACGTAGTCAGTGACTCGGGCCGGTCGGTCACCGCCGAAGAAGGGCGCCGCCCCGGCTGCCCACGCGTCCAGCGACACCGACTGGTGGGTGGCGATCGCCCCGTCGACCTGCTCGGCGGTCCTCAGGTAGACCCTCGACGCGTGGCTGGCCCCGGCACTCGCCGGTGCCCCACGCTCCCTGAGGTCGGCACGCACGGTCGTCCAGGTCGGACGATCGGGGTTGACGGTGCCGTCGAGCCGAGGGACGGGGTCCTGGAGGTTCTCCAGAGACAGGACAGGGACCGTGGGCGGGATCGGGAAGTTCGCGATCGGCGACCCCGCCGTCACGACCTGAAGGCATGGGTGGGCGGACCGGAAGGCCGGATCGCTGGCGACCGCCGCCGAGAGGATGCCGCCCTGGCTGTGCCCGGTCAGGAGGACCGGGTCGCGGCGGCCGACCACGCCGGAGCGGCCGGCAGCCGTCATCGCCAGGTCGAGGGCCAGGGTCGCCCCGGCCGCAGCCAACGTCGCCAGCCCTGCCATCGCCGCGACATCAGTCGACACGTCGAACGGATCTGGGCCGGGCCGCGGATCCCACACCTGGGTCCCGGGAAGCTGGACGATCCAGGCCGAGGATCCGTCAGGTTGGGGAATCTGGCTGATCCGGACCCGACCACGCATGGCGGGATCACCGAGCTCGACGGCGTCGGTCATCAGGCCGGCGACCCCGGTCGGGGCGTGCTGCGCTGTGAGAGGACCAGGCGGCAACGCGGCCACCGCGACCGCGGCATACGCATCGTTCTCGAGCAGGGCGCCGACCATTCCGCCGACCTGCTCGAGGATCGCGGTTGCTGTCGCCTCGTCGCGCGGCGGCCACCCGACCCCTGCCCGCGCAGCGGCCGCGACGAGCACGACCGCACAGAGCGGGTCAGTGGCCAGGCCGCGGAGCAGGCCGTCGACGCCGCCGGCGGCGATGTCGACGAGCCAGGGCATCCGGTAGGCGGCCTCGTCGACCAGACCGGCCAGTTGCGCGGGTCTGGCCCCAGGACCCACCGGCGTCGTCGCGGCGGCCAGGAGCAACCCGCCGACGCCGGCGAACAGCACGGGCGCGGCCAAGCCCACCCCCGCCATGACGACGTCGTCGGCTTCGGCGATCAGGGCCGAGACGGCACGGTCGGCCCCACGGTAGGCAGCGACGACCGCACGAACCGTGCAGGCCAGCAGCTCCAACGCCGCCGCCTCACCGAAGGCGCCTGACGGCCCGCCGACCGCCAATGCCTGTCGCTCGAGCTCGGAGGAGGCGATGGCCGCCTCGAACCCGAGCGCCGGGCAAGCGAGCGCGACGCACACCGGTGCCGCCGCCACGGCGGGGCTCGTCGCCGCGGCGAGGGCGTGCCCCGCACAGCGGACGAGTTGTGCACTCAGGGCGTCGAGGATCCGGGCCGCGCCCTCGAGCTCGTCCAGCTCCGCGCTCATTCCACCCGTGCCACCGCTGACGTCGATGCTCATGGGGCCCGTTCGGCGCGGGCCACGATGGCGGCGAGGCAGCCCGCTCGCACAGAGAGCTGCTCGTACTCGCGGGCGATGACCCGGATCTGCCCGGCGTGCTGCGCGGCCCGATCGCGAAAGAGCGCCGAGGCGAAGGACCGCCACGGGAGGTCCTCGAGCGCCTCCACCCGCGCGGCGACCGCGCTGCAGTGCTCGGCATCAGCCCGGGCGCGGGCGGC
>JBDTBX010000088.1:0-3329 GCA_039923915.1 Nostocoides sp.
ACTGACCCGGATCACGCACGGCGGGGTGCTCGACACGCCGCTCGTCGGCCGTCACCTCATCGAGGCAGACGGAACGCTGCTCGGGCTGTGGCGGACCGGTTGACCCGACTTGGCTCAAATTAGTGCACAGGTCCGCTCGTGCCGTGGAGGGCTTCGATGGCGTCGGCGAGGTCTTGGGGTAGCGGGTCGGCTGCGGTGATGGTGTGCGGGCCGGCTTGGATGGTGACTTCGCGGTAGCGGCGGGCGGTGCGGACGAATCTCTTGATGCTCCAACCGGTTTCGGCCTCGATGAACCGGCCGACGGCGAGGGCGGCGAAGACGACGGCCAGGTGGGCCTCGATGCTCTCCCGCTTGTGGTGGTAGATCGGCCGGGCCTGCAGGTCGTGTTTGGACATCCGGAACGACTTCTCGATCTCGAACAGCCGGTGGTAGGCGCCGATCACGAACTCGGCGCTGACCGGGGTCCCGTCGGGGCAGGCGGCCAGGTTGGTGATGTACGCCTTGAGCCCGGCCAGGGAGCGGGTCTTGGCCTCCAGGTCACGGTTGACGGTGCGGGTGCCGCCGGTCAACTGGACGAACCTGTTCCGTTTGACCGGGACCTGCCCGGCGACTGCCTTCTCAGCCTTGGCGACCTGCTCGTCGATGCCGTGCAGGGTGCGCCGGGCCCGGTCGGCCCGGTACTGGTAGTAGATGGTCTGGTCCCTGATGTCCTGACATAGAGTGATAGTTCATGAAGGGTTGGGGTGGTCTTTGACGGTGTAGATGATCTTCAGGTTGGTGCCGGGGTAGGTCGTTTCGGTGGCGGTTAGTTCTTGGCACAGTGCAGCCAGGGCTCGGCTGCGTCGGGGTGCGGTTGCGGGGTCGAGGTCGACGTGCAACTGTCCGTCGGTGAGGTGGATGTCGCCGGGCAGGGTGAATGCCTCACGCAGTAGGGCTCGGGCCTCGTGCTCTGCGCGGGCGTAATGCGGTGCGATCATCCGGGCGAGGGTGGTTTCGGCGTTGTAGGCGGACATGCGGATCGCGTGGGTGAGTAGCTTGGTCTCCTCGTCCAGGAGTCGGGCGTTGGGTCGGACCTGCCGCAGCGGTATGTGGCTGGGCGTGTCCCGGGAGGCGGCGACCGCGTCGGCCAGCCGGGCGGCAGCGGTCGAAACGCCCTGTGCGGGTGTGGGGTTGACCTGGGCGGTGCCGTGGTGACCGGGACGGCCTGCTTCGGCGACCGCGTCGTCGATGGCATCGGCGAGGTCGGCGTTCGCGGCCGCGAGGCTGGTACGGGCGCGGGCGATGGTGTTGCGTGCGGTCTGCTTGGCGGGGTTGGGGACCATCCGGGCTGGGTCATCGCCTTGGTCGGTGTAGCAGTCCAGGACGTCGAGGGCGAAATGCGTTCTCGCGTACTTGAAGTACCCTTCTTGCCGCCACCGCCGGGCCATCCGCCAACACACCGCGGACGCGGCCAGGCGGGTGTTGGAGGTCAGGATCGGGATCTGGGTGCCGTCGTCGGCCTGCTTGGTGACCTGCCGCATCCGTAGTGTGTCGCCGCCGTCCAAGGGTAGGTCGATCGTGGTGTCGGCGAGCCGGTACCGGCGCCTTTTCCCGTCGGGATCGGTCCAGGCGATGGTGCGGAACGCGTTCTCGGGCAGCTGGTCGTAGGGGGCCTTGCGGTAGGTCAGCACGTGGAGCCCGGCCTGGATCAGGGTCTGGAAGCAGGCCGGGGACCAGCCGCCCCGGTCGAAGATGACCGTCGCTTTGCGGTGCGGCCCCAGGAAGGACCGCAGGTGCGGGATCGAGCCGACCAGTTCCCCGGCCAGGGACGCGCCGGGTTTGCCGGGGATCACCAGGACCGGGTCCGCGTCGGCGTCGGCGACCCAGGTCTCGGCGGTGGCGTGGGTCGCCAGGTGTAGCCGGCCCACGTGCATCTTGGGCAGGTCCCGCTGACCGGTGTACACGCGGGTATGCCCGTCAATGTGTAAGAACCCCAACGCGTCCGGCCTGGCGTGTGCGTGCGCGATGGCGAGGGCGGCCTGCACGTCCGTCCCGCGCTGGTCAGCGGCGAGCTCGGCCATTTTCCGGCGGATCGTCTTGACCTCCGGGGCCCGGTCCAGCCCCAGGACCCTGCCCAGGTCGGCCGGGCGGACCCTGGTGGCACCCTCCGCGCGCGGGTCGCGCAGCAACGCCAGGAACAACATCATCAGCAGCAGTGACCGCAGCCCGTAGAACCCGTTACGGAGCCGGCCGAACACCGACTCGAACGCGACCAGCAGCCCGGTGGGCTCCAGTGCGGGCAGGACCAGCAGTAGCCCGGCCAGTGGCAGGTGCGCACCCGGGGTGAACACAACCGGTGCCTCGGGCAACAGGCCGGCGCGAGCCAGCCGTCGCTCCCCAGTGCGCGGCACCGGCGCCGGCAGCACCGAAAGAACCAGCTGATCCCCGTCATCCTGGCCCCGGCCATCCTCGGGCTCGCCGACCGCGTCCTGGGATAGATCCCCAAGATCGTCGGCGGCCTCGCCCTCGGGGACCGTGTCCTCGGAGCTGGTGTCCTGCCCGTTACTGACACCGACCCGGCCGAGCGCGACACGCACGGTTGCCGTGGAAACGCCGGTCTGCTGGGCGATCTCGGCCAGGGTCAGACCCTGCCCGTCCAGGTCGCGGATCCGGGCGGCCAGTCGGTCGGTCAGCTTGCTCGGGCCCTTCGGGCCGGGCTTGACCGGCATCAGCCCGGACACCCCGTGGTCGGCGAACTCGACCTGCCAGCGCCACACCGTCACCGCGCTGACCCCGAACGCGGCCGCCACCGCCGCCTGGGAGGCGATCTTGGTGGTCACCAGCTGCACCGCCGCCAACCGGCGAGCGGTCTCATCCCCGGCTGCGAACGCGAACGACGCCTGCCCCGCGACGAACACCACCGACCCCTCACCGGTGGTGACCATGCCCGCAACCGGGCCGATCGGCCTCGCCTCGGCCGGCAGCAGAGGTAGTACCGGTTGGCTCACGCGACTCATCGTGGCACCTCCACAATCTCTCGCTAATCACTACTCTAATTATCTCAGACAGGGTCGGGGACGTGACGGTCCGACACGCCTCAAAACACTGGAATCACAAGGAAATTAGAAGAAACACGCTTGACCTATGTCAGGAGATCAGGGGACGGGTCAGCCGACGGGCGGGAGTCCACTCAACGTTGGAGCTGTTCTCGCCCGCCAACCCGGGATTGGGAGCGTTCGAACACAGCATGTCGCCGAGCGCCGCCCGCTGGTGTCAGCGATCACTCAATTCCCAGGTTTGAAGGGCTCGGGTTCTCGATCAGGGCCTCGGCAAAGTCGGCTGACGGGGCT
>JBDTBX010000089.1:0-3995 GCA_039923915.1 Nostocoides sp.
GCCAGCTGGCCCTCATAGCCTTCCAGAACCTCGACGACCTGTCCGGGGATTCCGAGACACATGGTCAGCCCACCCGCTCAGAGCGCTGGCGGAACGAGCCCGACGCCAAGTGCTCGCGCACGAGCTCTCGGACGGCGTTCGCCGCCGGGACCACCGCCGCCCCGACCCGGTCGGACAGGCCCATCCCTTCGCTGATCTCCGAAACGTGGACCCCGACGAGGCAGGTCCGGGGGAGCTCACCGCCGAGTGCCGCGACACTGGACAGCACGGCCGCCGGGTCCATTCCGTGGGCGTCCAGCCACGCCGAGCCGTTGCTGTCCGCAGACACCTCCAGGACCTGCACGCGTCCCTGTTCCCCGCCGTCGGGAAGCGCGTCGACGAGGATGGCCAGGTCCCAACCGTCGAGCAGGTCGTATGCCAGATGCATCCCGCGGATGCCGTAGTCGACGAGGCGGACACCGGGGAGCGCCTCGAGGTCTCCGAGCTGCCGCACCACCTCGCAGCCGAACCCGTCGTCGGTCAGGAAGATGTTGCCGATGCCAGCCACGAGAATCCGCGGCACCAGGTCAGAAGTGGTCGTTTCCCGAGCGTTCCCTCCCTTGCCGATACCGTACGGACTGTCGTGACTGCGCGGGGTTGAACTCATGTCGTCCTCCTGAAGGTCGATATGGGGGAGCCGGCGTGGCGTGCACACTTCGGCCCGCTTTCCTGCTGCGGCTTCTTGCCAAGGTGGTCGCCTGCCGCGCTCATCTCCGCTCCCTCCATGGTGCTCACAAAGTGCTCACATCGAACGGATCCTCAGATATCTGCGGACGTCAGGAATGGACTTCACCGCGACCACCGCGGCGACCAAGGCGGCGGCGGCGGCCACCGTCGTGCTGATGACTCCAATGGTCTTCACGATCGGCTCTCCTCTCAGTGTGCTGGTTGGGTTTCGACGGGAAGCGGTTCGAGCTCGTCGGGTGAGAAGTAGAGATAGCGGCCGTACCACTCGTGCAGGTCGGCCGCCGGGTCGTCCACGAGGACGAGCGCCACGTGCACGTTGCCGTCGACGTCGGCCAGGACGGCGGTCACCCGGCCCACCTGGTCGGCAAAGAACAGGTCCTGCGCATCGGCACGCCGCGACGGGTGCACCCGCACGAGGCTTCCCCGGGCGACCCGGCTTCCGTTGACGACGACGGCGTCGACCTCGGGTCTGACACTCGCGTCGGCCTCCGGGTCCCACCACGGCACGTCCCCCGTCTCGAAGTTCGGCAGGTCGACGTTGCGCAGATCGGTGTACTGGCCGGGAACGGCATCCGGAGCCCCGAACGGATCCAGCTCCACGTGGGGTGCCCTGGTCGGGAGGGAGCCCGAACTCGGCCGGTGCGGGTCGCGGAGTATCCCGTGTAGCTGCTGCAGTTCGGTGGCGCTCATGTCGTCGCAGCGGTCGATGATCGCTGCCGCGCGGGGGTCGGTGGCCCGGGCCTGAGCCTTCTCCTCGTCCGTCATGGTCATCACCCGCAGGCTGAGGATCTCGTCGATCTCGGTGGAGTCGAAGAGGGCTCCCTGGCTCTGCTCGGCGACCTCGGGATAGTCGTAAAGAATGATGGGCGCGCCGAGGACAACGTCGCTCGAGCCTGCCGGACCGGCCAGCACGGGCCAGCACCGTCGCTGAGAACAGCGGCCCGCCGCGGCAATGGCCTCCTCCGGTGGCTCGAGCAAGGAGACGAACTCGGCGTTGCGAACCTGCAGGATCACGTGAGCTCCGATGAGCGAGGTGCGGATTGCGACGTCCTTGTCCGCAGGCACATCGGGATGCTCGTTGTCCACCGCGACGGACAGCCGGAGAAAGTTTCCGTCGCGGGTGGTGCTCATCGTGACCCGGGCGGTCAGCGGCTGGCGGCGTCGGACGATGCGGCCCGTCGGCGTGCCGCTGCCGTCGGTGACCGGTTCGACGTCCTCGCCCCCCGCCACCTCGACCACGGTGTCCAGTGGCTCGAGCAGCGACTGCTCGGGGAGGGTGATCTGTTGCTCGACAGCCTCGTCCCAGCTAAGGACCCATCCCCCGGCAACGGCCAGGGACTCGACGGGCAGGTAGTCGCCGCCGGCCCCACGTTGTTGGGCCTCGCGGACCTGAAGATGGAGGAAGCGCAGCTGGAGGGTGAGGAATCCCGGCTGCTCGGCGGGGGCGACCAGGCACTCCATCGCCATCCCGGAGTCCTCGCCGAGGCCTGCGGCAGCCGCCCCGGGTGGTCCGAGCACCCCGAACTGCCACCGGGACTGGTTCTTGCTTGAGCTCGCGCGATAGGGGTAAAGCAGGTACCCCTCGTAGAGCACGGCGTCGGCAACGGCGCGGACCAGGTCAAGACTCACGACTGACCGCCTGCCCGTCCCGCTCGAGCAGCGCTTCCACGGCCTCGTCCCACGTCATCCACCCGTGCCGGGCGCGGTAGTCCGCGAACCGGCCCAGGACGTCGTGGTCGAGCCGGATCCAGCCGGCGTTCGGGAAGTAGGACTCGATCATCTCGCGCCAGACCGCCACCGGCAGGTCGTAGGACGCCTCGCAGTCCCAAGGGACCTGCTGGACGCCGAAGCCGTTGGACCCCTTGGTGAAGACGGTGCCGGAGAAGAGCAGGTTGATGGGCACTGAGCCGGTGGCCAAGGCGTGGAGATAGCGCGAGCCGATGACGTCGAAGTCGTAGGTGCACGGAAGGACGAGGTCGACGTCGGTGGCGTTGACGAAACCCTGCACCGTGGTGTTGCACTGCATCCACAGGAACGGCTTGAGGGTGTCAACCCACCGCTCACGCTCTCCGAAGAGTCCGCGCAGCGCCTCCTGTTCCGCCGACTCGTAGCGCCGGCGCTGCGGCTCGATCCGCACCTGGCAGCGCAGCGCGACCGCATGGATCGTCTGTCCGGTGTGCTCCTCGATCCGCAGCCGCGCCGTCAACTGCGGGGCGACAGCATACGTTTCAGCGAAGATGTCCAGAACGGAGAACTGGTAGTCACTCACGTCGCTGCCACCTCTGGCGCCGGGCGGCTGCGGGCCTCTACCCGGGCGAAGAACTCCTCCATCGCCTGGTGCGCCTCGCGCCCACCGTCGAAGCCCCGCCAGAGCATCCGCAGCCGGCCCACCAGTTCGTAGCAGGCGTCGATCGGCACCAGGTGGCACGAGCCGCCGGAGCCGTCCGACCGACGCACCAGCAGTGCCTCGACGTCGGCGCGCAGCACCGCAAGCTGCGGGCTCTGCTCCACGAAGCTGCCCCAGACCTCGAGAGGCAGCTCGGACTCCGTCGCGCCGGCAGGGCCGGGATAGAACGCGATCATCCGGCCCAGCACCGAGTTGTGGAACAGAAACGCGAGCCCGACCGGGATCTGCATTTCGTCCCAAGCCCTTGCGTCCAGGGCGAGGTCCGGGAACGAGAAGTACCGCTCCGGTACGGAACGGTACTTCAGGTGCGCGCCAGGATCCGCGAACAGCAGGTAGCAGGGCCGGCAGGAGCACATCAGCGCCCGGCTCTCCAAACTGACCACGTGCGAGTGCTCGTCGGGAATCGGTGTCGCGCACATCTCGCAGCGCTCGCCGACGAAGGGCGCCGGCCGGCTCTGGGTCACCCGCAGCAAGGACGCGAGCGGGGTGCCGGAGCGGCCCGCGACGCTCATGCCGAAACCGGTGAGGGCACCGCGACCGAGACCCTGTCGCCGTCGACGAGCAACGGCAGCGGGTCGAGGTGCAGCTCGTCGGCGTCCAGGCAGGCCCCCGCCCGACGAACCTCGTAGTGGGCCCGGCAGGCGGGGCACTGCAGCACGGCATCACCGAGGGGACCGCCGAGCCGCCGAGCCACGACAGCACCGTCCATGGGCCGTTCACACCGCGCGCACTGGTCGCGAAAGGAAAACAGATCGGTGCCTATGCGGCAGCCCACGACCGGTATGCCACCCACCACCGTCTGCACGACGGCGCCGGGTGCCAGGACTGCCAGCTCAGGCACGACCTCCCACGACGACCCGCT
>JBDTBX010000090.1:0-4641 GCA_039923915.1 Nostocoides sp.
TCGATGATGACGATTGTCGTCAACGCCGAGGACAAGTTCGGCGTCAAGATTCCCGACGACGAGGTCAAGAACCTCGTCACCGTCGGTGACGCCGTGAAGTTCATCGGGGCCAGCCAGTCCTGACCACAGTCGTCACCGGACCGCGCGCCAGAGCCCGGCGAAGCGGTCCGGTGAACGGCTCGCCCCACCCAGCCCACCGGCATACGAGGAGCAACAGCGCATGACCACAGACCGACGCGTCGTCGTCACCGGACTGGGGGCCACGACCCCGCTCGGCGGCACCGTTCCGGCAACCTGGGAGGCGCTCCTCGCCGGGAAGTCCGGGGCCCGCACCCTCACCGAGGACTGGGTCGCCACCTACGAACTGCCGGTGACCTTCGCCGCGCGCCTCGCCCAGCCGGCCGCCGAGGTGCTCGCCAAGGTCGAGGTCCGGCGGATGGACCCGAGCGCGCAGTATGCCGTCATCGCGGCCCGCGAAGCATGGGCCGACGCGGGTGCGCCCGAACTCGACCCGGAGCGGCTCGGCGTCGCCGTCGGCACCGGGATCGGCGGCGTGTGGACGCTCCTCGACCAGTGGGACACGTTGCGGGAGAAGGGCGTTCGGCGCGTCTACCCGCTCGCGGTCCCGATGCTGATGCCCAACAGTCCCAGCGGCAACGTATCGCTCGCCCTCGGCGCGCGGGCTGGAGCCCATTGCACCGTGTCGGCGTGCGCATCTGGTGCCGAGTCGATGGGCACCGGCTTCGAGATGATCCGCACCGGTCGCGCCGACATGGTCGTGGCCGGCGGCACCGAGGGCGCGATCCACCCGATCTGCTTCGCCGGTTTCTCCCAGATGCAGGCGCTGTCGACCCGCAACGACTCCCCCGAGACCGCGTCCCGCCCCTACGACAGGACCCGCGACGGGTTCGTCATGGGCGAGGGCGCCGGCGTCATCGTCCTGGAGGCCGAGGAGCACGCCCGGGCCCGCGGCGCCCGGATCTACGCCGAGTTCGCGGGCATCGGCATGTCCTCCGACGCCCACCACATCACCGCGCCCGAGCCCGAGGGCGCCGGCGCCAGCCGGGCCATGCTCGAGGCCGTCCAGTCCGCCGGGCTGACCCCCGAGGACATCATCCACATCAACGCGCACGCCACCTCGACCCCCGTCGGCGACATCGCCGAGTCCAACGCCATCCGGCGCGCGTTCGGCGCGGCCGCCGACCGGATGCCGGTCAGCGCGACCAAGTCGATGACCGGTCACCTGCTCGGTGCGGCCGGTGCCCTCGAAGGGGTCTTCACGATCCTCGCGGTGCACCACCGCCTCGCCCCCGCGACGATCAACATCACCGACTTCGACCCAGCCATCGAGCTCGACGTCATCCGCGACGAGAACCGGAAGCTGCCCGACGGCGACATCGCCGCCCTCAACAACTCCTTCGGCTTCGGGGGCCACAACGTCGCCTTCACCGTCAAGAGCCTCTGAGGGCGGTTCCCTCCCGAGGCAGGTCGGTCAGCCGACCTTGTGCAGCCAGCGGACGGGAGCCCCTTCACCGGCATACCGGAAGACCTCGAGCTCGTCGTCCCAATCGGTGCCGAGCAGTTCCTCGATCATGTCGACCATCGCCTCGGGCGACCCCTGGGCGAGTTTGACGACCTCGCGGAGCCGGTCCTCGTTGACGACCGCGTCCCCGTTGGCCGACATCCAGGTGTGGTGGATGCCGAGGTCGGGGGTGTGCGCCCAGCGTGACCCATCGACACCGGGGCTGGCCTCCTCGGTGACCTCATAGCGCATCCCCGCGAAGCCACGCAGCGCCGAGGCGAGCTGGGCGCCGGTGCCCTGCGCGCCGGACCAGGCGTACTCGCCCCGGACCAGACCGGGCGCTGCCGGCTGGGAGATCCAGTCGATGGCGACGCGGGAGCCCAGGGCGCTCTCGAGCGTCCATTGGACATGGGGACACAATGCGTTGGGGGTCGAGTGAACGAACACCACCCCACGGGTCTGGATGCGCGGCATCGCAACAGACATCCTGGCCTCCTTCGGTGCGAGGGACGTCTTCCCCAACGCCGTCCACCGAGTGCTCTGCCACGAGTCGTGTCGTGCTTGTATGCCGTGCTCTTCAGTTGTCCCGTGCGCACCATTGTGCACGAGAGCGCGCATCTGCACCAGACGCCACACGGGTACCGGCTGGCCAGCTTGCCCGGTGCCCGCTGAGCGTTCGAGTCGCCAACCACCCGCGATAGGCTCGCCGCCGCGTGACAGGCGGCCGGTTGCGGCCGTTTCGTGCGCGGGGCGTTAGCTCAGTCGGTCAGAGCAGCGGACTCATAATCCGTCGGTCCTGGGTTCAAGCCCCAGACGCCCCACTCCACGTTTCCGCAGGTCAGCGCCCTGACAGATTGTGTGACCACCTCACGCCCACCCCTCAGCCGGGCCGATGTGGCACGTTTGTGGCACAAGGCCGTCCAACGCGTCGGCCACGCTGTCGAGGTCGTCAGCGAACAGCCCGGCGTAGATGTCCAGCGTCATCGCGGCCGATGCGTGACCCAGCATCCGCTGAACGGCCTTGACGTTGGCCCCGGATGCGATGGCCAGGGATGCCGCCGTGTGGCGAAGATCATGAGGCGTCACGCCGACGAGGCCCGCTGCCGAGCAGGCGGGGTCGAAGACCCGATGGCGCCAGTTGCCGAGGCGTAGCATCCCGCCGCCCGGAGCCGTGAACACGGTCTCCTCCCCCGCCCTGCCCTCGCAGAGGGCACGGAGCGGCTCGAGGAGCGAGCGAGCGAACGGGCACCGAGCGGGCACCGTGCGTCTTCGGCGTCGACCACTCCGACCGCCCGCCGACCTCGGTCACGCTCTCGGCGACCCACAGCCGCCGCCGCTCGAAATCCACCTGTTTCACCTTCAGCGCCGCGAGCTCGCCGAACCGCAGACCCGTGAAGGCCAAGACGAGGACGGTCAGACCCGAGCTGCCGGCCCCCTCGGCCAACCCCGCGACCTCCCCGACGCTGAGGAACCTCGCCTCCCCCGCACCTGACGAGGCAGCCGCGCGCCCGCCGCCGGGTTCCGCCCGATTCGCCCGTCCTGCACCGCCGCGTCGAGGATCAGCGACAGCACCCGATGGATGTGCCGTACCGAGCCCGGTCGCAGCCCCGACGCCGACAGCTCGGCCAACCACGTCGCCACGTCCGAGGGAGCCACCGCACCCAACGGCCACGCGCCCCAGACGGGCACGACGTGCTTGCCGACGATCGACTGATACCTCGCGCGCGTCGACGGCTTGAGATGACCCAGGCCCTCAGCCCAGCTCTGCGCGTAGGTCCCCACCCGCAGTTTCGCCCCCGCAGGGTCGATGTACTGACCGCGTGCATCTCGGCCAGCATCTGGTCCAGCCACCGCTGCGCATCGATCTTGCGGCGGAACGACTTCTTGTGCTGCCGCGCGGTGGGGTCTCGCCACCGGGCCAGCCACCTGGCGTTGCGCAGGTCACGCTCGACGCCCGCCACGTCAACCGTCCAACGCCGCGACCCAGGCTCGCACCCGGTCCGGGTCGAACCGCAGGTGCTTGCCGAGCCGCATCCCCGGCGGGCCCTCGCCCTTGTGGCGCCACTGGTACAGCGTGGCCACCGGCACCCCAAGGAACGCCGACAGGTCGTCGACCGTCCACAACCGCTCACACGTCGGTGGTGCCACGTCCGCGCGCACCACCCCACCCATTGCTCTCATCGCTTCAGCTCCGTTCTCTCAGTTCGACCTTCTGTTCGGCTTCTGCCCGGTTCGCCATTGGTCGTACTCCCGGGCGCGGGTCGCTGCGGCGAGGGCGAGGGCTTCTTCGGCGTGATCGCGCCATCCGGTGCCGAGGTAGGCCCAGGACCCGATGACGAGCGTGGTCTCGTCCTCGTGATCGGTCAGGAGCCGGCGCTCGAGGTCGCGGACGTCGATGGGTACCCCGGTGCGGCGGGACTGTGCGGCGAGCACCTGCCAGCGGGTGCGGGACCGGCGCAGGGCTCCGAGGGTGATGGAGTAGCGGCGCGACTTGGTCCGAAGTGACCGCGGAACCCGAGCATGTGCACCCATTTGCCCATCCGCTGATAGTCGTGCCCCCGCTCGTGGTGGGCCGCGGCCCGGTCCGCGAGGTTCGTACAGACGGCGCGCATCGTGGTGATGTGGGCCCGGTGTTGTCCGTGGCCGTGCAGGTCGGAGGCGTCCTTGGTGGCGTACTTGGCCAGGTACCCGGCGACCTGGCCCGGGGTCAGCTCCGCGCCGGGGTCGTCGGTGCGTCGGGTGCCGGTCACGACCCGGACGTCGAGCTGCGCCCCCCACGCCAGGATGCGCGCCTGGTCGTGGTCGTCGACGGGTTCGGCGGTGACGGTGACGGTGGGGGCGACCTCCCGGATGATCCCCGCCAACGTCTCGGCGGTCACGCTGTCCGGGGCGGGGGCTCCGGTGCCTTGGGCGGCGGGCCCGTCAAGGCGGATCAGGGCGTGGAAGTGGACAAGGCCCCGGTCCTGGTACTCCGCGACCTTCGCGTACTGCAGGGACGCGTGCTCCCCGAGACGGGACTCGGCGACCCCGCGGTGGGCGGCCAGGGCCCGGCGCAGGGTGATGGTGGTGCGCCGCCGCAGCTCTGGGGCGTGCCACTGCCAGATCACCGCCGAGACCGT
>JBDTBX010000091.1:0-3640 GCA_039923915.1 Nostocoides sp.
CTTGACCTGAATAACCCCGCACGTGCGAGGAAGAGTTCGGGGGGTGGGGCAGGGGGCGGGTGGGGCAGGGGGGTGGGTGGGTAGGGGTTGGCGGGGAATGCACGAAGGGCGGGGCCGGATGCCGGTCCCGCCCCTCACGTGAGCTGGTGCCGGGTGACGAGCACCCGGCATACGCATCATTCCGCGGCGGACTCCGCCGAGACGATGTTGACGACGCGACGACGGCCACGGGTACCGAACTGGACGGCGCCGGCGATCTTGGCGAACAGCGTGTCGTCGCCGCCGCGCCCCACGCCCTCACCGGGGTGGAAGTGCGTGCCGCGCTGGCGGACGATGATCTCGCCAGCGTTGACGACCTGGCCGCCGTAGCGCTTGACGCCCAGCCGCTGGGAGTTGGAGTCGCGCCCGTTGCGGGTCGAGGACGCACCCTTCTTGTGTGCCATGGTTCTGTGCTCCTTGTGAGAAGTCGGGTCGCGCCGTCAGGCGTCGATCGCCGTGACCCGGATCTGGGTCGTGTGCTGACGGTGGCCCTGCCGCTTGCGGTAGCCGGTCTTGTTCTTGTACTTCAGGATGGTGATCTTCGGGCCCTTGGTCGCCTTGACGACCTCGGCGGTCACCTTGACCTTGGCGAGCGCTGAGGCATCGCTGGTCACGGTCGAACCATCGACGAGAAGGATCGGGGTCAGCTCCAGGCTGCTCCCGGCCTCACCACTGACCTTGTCGATGATGAGGACGTCGCCCACGGAGACCTTCTCCTGACGACCGCCTGCGCGCACAATCGCGTACACGGGTGTCTCACTTTCGTTTCACGGTGGCACGCGCTCTAGGTGACCGGCTGATAGCGACCCTCGCAAGGAGGACATCGGCTCGGTGGGCGCACCAAGAGTCAAATCTACCGGTCGGTGGAGGGGTTCTCCAAACCGGCGGAATCGGGGTGGCGCGGGGGGCCGGCCGGGGCGACGACCCGGCCCCGCTTGCGGCGCGGTCGCGGCGTGACAGCCACCGGTGACGGGACGTATGCCGCGCGCTCGGGTTCGGCGACGGGCTCCGGCCCTCCCGCGGACTCGTCGCGTTCGTAAGAGTGCAACTGCGCAGTTGTGAACGCGTCCGACTCGCCTTCGTGGACGATCTCGGTGGGCTCGTCCTGCGCGACACCGGGGCCCGGCACGGTGAGGACCTTCATCGCAGCGGCGTGCGCGGCGGCGGCGATCTGGGCCGCTGTCGGGCCGTTGTGCGCCGGTTGGGACGGGGCGGCGGGGAGCTCGGTCCGGCGGTTGTCCTCGCGGCCGCGGCGGGCGGCACTGGTGCCCCGAACGTTGCCGCTGCTGCCCGTGTTGCTGCCCCCACCAGCGTGGCCGCTGTGCTGGTGCGAGCCGCCGTGGTCGGCGCTCTCGGGTCCACGCTCGATCGGCTCGGAGTGGATGACGATGCCGCGACCGTGGCAGTGCTCACACGGGTCGGAGAACACCTCGATCAGGCCGGAGCCGACTCGCTTGCGGGTCATCTGGACAAGGCCGAGCGACGTGACCTCTGCCACCTGGTGCTTGGTGCGGTCCCGGCCGAGGCATTCGAGCAGCCGGCGGACGACGAGGTCGCGGTTGGACTCCAGGACCATGTCGATGAAGTCGATGACGATGATGCCGCCGATGTCGCGCAGGCGCAGCTGGCGGACGATCTCCTCGGCGGCCTCGATGTTGTTCTTGGTGACCGTCTCCTCCAGGTTGCCGCCGGAGCCGACGAACTTGCCGGTGTTGACGTCGACCACGGTCATCGCCTCGGTCCGGTCGATGACGAGCGAGCCGCCGCTGGGGAGCCAGACCTTGCGGTCCATCGCCTTCGCCAGCTGCTCGTGCACCCGGTGGGTCGTGAACACATCGCCCTCGGCGGTCCACGTGCTGACCCGGTCGGCGAGGTCGGGCGCAACGTCCTGGACGTAGCTGCGGACCTCCTCCCAGGCCTGGTCGCCCTGGACGACGAGGGAGACGAAGTCCTCGTTGAAGATGTCGCGGATGACCCGGACGGTCAGGTCCGGCTCCCCGTGGACGAGGAGGGGCGCGCCGCCGGAGCCCTTCTTGCCCTGGGCACTGTCGGTCTTGGTCCTGATCGTGTCCCACGCCTGGGTGAGGCGCTCGACGTCGGCGCGCAGCTCCTCCTCGCTGGCGCCCTCGGCCGCGGTCCGGACGATGACGCCGGCCGTGTCGGGCACGACCTGCTTGAGGATCGCCTTGAGCCGAGTGCGCTCGGTGTCGGGGAGCTTGCGCGAGATACCGGTCATCGAGCCCTCGGGCACGTAGACGAGGTAGCGTCCGGGCAGCGAGATCTGCGAGGTGAGGCGGGCGCCCTTGTGGCCGATCGGGTCCTTGGTGACCTGCACGAGGACCGAGTCACCGGACTTGAGGGCGTGCTCGATCCGCTTGGGCTGGTTGTTCTCCAGGCCCGCGGCGTCCCAGTTGACCTCACCGGCATACAGGACGGCATTGCGGCCCTTGCCGATGTCGACGAAGGCGGCCTCCATCGAGGGCAGGACGTTTTGGACCCGACCGAGGTAGATGTTGCCAGCCATCGAGCCGTTGGTCTCGCGAGAGACGTAGTGCTCGACGAGCACGTTGTCCTCGAGCACGGCGATCTGGGTGCGGGAGTCCTTCTCGCGGACAACCATGATCCGCTCCACGCTCTCGCGCCGGGCGAGGAACTCGGACTCGGTGATGATCGTGCGGCGGCGACCGGCCTCGCGGCCCTCACGGCGACGCTGCTTCTTGGCCTCCAGGCGGGTCGATCCCTTGACGCCGGTGACCTCGTCGCGGGCACGCGGCTCGCGGACCTTGGTCACGGTGCCGGGCGGGTCGTCGCTCTCCCCTGACCCGGTGCCGGAACGGCGACGCCGACGGCGACGGCGACTGCTCGCGCTCGACCCCTCATCGTCCTCGTCTCCGGCGTCGTCAACCGGGCCGCTCGCGGAGTCCTCGGCGACCGCATGGCCCCCGGACTCGCCGTCAGTCGTGTCCTCGCCCTCGGGGCCACGGCCCCGGCGACCCTTGCCGCCGCGTCGCCGGCGACGGCGGGCGGCCGCGCTCTCGAACTCCGCCCGGCCCTCCCCGCTCATCTCGTCGTCGGTGCCGTGCTCGTCGTCGGGGTCCGCTGCCGGCTCGTCCCGGTGGTCGGCGCCGGGTGCGGGGGGCGCGACCGGCTCGGGTGCTGCAGCCGGGCGGGTGGCCCGCCGACGGGTGGGGGCTGCGGCGAGGTCGGGCGCCTGGAAGAGCAGTCCGAAGTTGGTGGCCGGTGTGGCAGCTGCGTCACCGTCGGTCTCGTCGAGCTCTTCCTCGTCCACGAGCTCGGGCTCGGGCTCGGGCTCGGGCTCGTCAGAAGTGGCGCGCCGGCTGTCGGCTTTCGTGCGGGTGGCCTTGGTCGCCGCCTTCCGGCGGGCCGGCGGCGCGGGCTCTGAGTCGGCCTCGTCGGCTGCCTCCGCGCTCAGGTCATCGGCGAGTCCGTCCTCGGCTGGGAGCTCGGCGGTGCCGGACGGCTGCCCCGACGTGGTGGCCTTGCGGGGGCGCTTGCGGGGAGCCGGGGCCGATTCGACGCCATCGGTCGCGGGGCTGTCGCCGAGAGCCTCTGCGTCGACCGAAGCCGCCGCGTCAGAGGC
>JBDTBX010000092.1:0-4956 GCA_039923915.1 Nostocoides sp.
CGGCGGTCAGGATCGAGGCCGCCTCGGCCCAGCGTTGCGGCGAGTCGGTCTCCTCGTAGCGCAGGCAGCCCAGCGTGCAGAACAGGTCAGCTGGGTCCAGATCCTTCTCACCGACCGAGCCCGGGAAGCGGCTGATCGTGGCGGCCAGCTCGACGTAGTGGACGAGGGTGGCCCACGCGGAAAAGCCGTACCGTCTGGCGACGGTGACCTGGGCGTCGTGCAGCCGGAACACGCCGGGATCGGCGAGGGCCGCGTCGGGGCGGGGGTGCCACCGGCGGACGATCCCCGAGGCACGACGGGATCCGTCGCGTATGCCGCGCTGCAGCCGCCGCGCGTCGGCGCGGAGCCGCTCGAGGGACGGGCGGTCGGGCAGTGAGCTGGCCATGACGGCCTCCTTCCGGGCCCGCTGTCCGCGAGGTCGGGCCGAGGGAAAGGAGGTCGGTCGACTTCTCTGGTGGTGCGAGCAGGAGGGCTGCGCCCCTTCGAGCGGACATCGGGCGGTCCTGCACGCCCGATGTCGATGCTAACCCTTCGCGACGATGGCCGGGGCGACGTCGGTATGCGTGAAGTCACTGCCCTTGAACAGGAGGGGCTCGCCGGTGTCCTTGGCCAGGGCATATGAGAAGCAGTCGCCGAAGTTGAGCCGCGCCTTCGACCCCGACCCGCGGCCATAGTGATCATGCGCATGGCGGGCCAGGCTGAGGAGGCGAGCATCGAAGGCTTCGATTCGGGCGTCGAACTCCTTGAGAAGGTCGTCCAGGTCCATCCCTCGATCCCGGCCCACGACGAGATGGGCCTCGAGAACCGTCGGAGCACCGAGCCGGATCCGGGCGTCACCCATCATCGCCCTGACGAAGGCATCACGCTCCGGCTCCCGGTTCAGGACGGCGATAAGGGCGGAGGTGTCGACGATCACTTCGGCAGGCCCCTCCCGTCGTAGAGGTCGTCAGCGGTGAGGAAGGGCGCAGACTTGGCCGCGCTGCGTTCGGAGATGGCCATGATTCGTTGGAAACGGGCCTCGCGCTCATCAGGCGTTTCGCGCGCCAAAGCCTCGCGAAGGGCTTCGCGGACGGCGCCCGTCGCGGACGTGTGCCGTCTGGCCGCCAGCTCCTTGGCCATCCGGTGGACTTCGGGGTCCTTGATGTTCATCGTTGCCATACTCAGGAATTCTACCCTCTCACGGTAGAACTGGGATCTGGCTGGCTCCAGACGCTACGAGCGTCCACTGACAGCCACCGGAAGGCCCGGGCGCGCGGCATACGACGCTGTCGGTCGGCTGCGGCAGGATGAGTCCGTGAGCCCGAGCACCGAATCCGAGGTCCCCGACGGCATCCGTCAGGAGTGGGCGGAGGTCGCCGAGCAGGCGACCTCGGCCCAGTTCGCCTACCACGTCAAGGACGCGCCGACCCTGTCCGACGGTCAGTACGACGCCCTGATCCGGCAGCTCAACGTCCTGGAGGAGCAGTACCCCAGCCTGCGCACCCCGGAGAGCCCGACCCAGCAGGTGGGCGGCGCGACGTTCTCCACCGAGTTCCAGGCCGTCGACCACCTTGAGCGAATGCTCAGCCTCGACAACGCCTTCAGCGCTGAGGAGGTGGCTGCCTGGGCTCGCCGGGTCGAGCGCGATGCGGGCGGAGCGGAGGTCCACTACCTGTGCGAGCTGAAGATCGATGGCTTGGCCGTCAACCTGCTCTACGAAGGTGGACGGCTGACCCGCGCGCTCACCCGCGGCGACGGACGGACGGGCGAGGACGTCACCCTCAACGTCCGCACCATCAAGGGCATCCCCGAGGTGCTGACCGGTGACAACCTGCCCGACCTCGTCGAGGTCCGGGGCGAGGTGTTCTTCCCGATCGAGGCCTTTGGCGACCTCAACGCCAGCCTCGTCGAGGCGGGCAAACCGCCGTATGCCAACCCGCGCAACACGGCAGCAGGATCGTTGCGGCAGAAGGACCCTCGCGTCACGGCGAGCCGACAGCTGAAGATGCTCGTCCACGGGATCGGCGCCCGGCGCGGCCTCGACCTGACCCGGCAGAGCACGTCATACGAGCTCATGAAGGGATGGGGCCTGCCGGTTTCCCCGCACTACCGCGTGGTCGACACGATCGAGGCGGTCCAGGGCTTCATCGCCCACACCGGCGAGCACCGTCACGACGTCGAGCACGAGATCGACGGGGTCGTCGTCAAGGTCGACGAGGTCTCGGTCCAGCGTCAGCTCGGGTCGACGAGCCGGGCGCCACGGTGGGCGATCGCCTTCAAGTACCCGCCCGAGGAGGTCAACACCACGCTCCTCGACATCCTCGTCAACGTCGGCCGCACCGGTCGGGTCACCCCGTTCGGGGTCATGGCGCCCGTCGTCGTCGCGGGGTCGACCGTCGAGCGAGCCACGCTGCACAACGGTGACGAGGTGCGCCGCAAGGGGCTACTCATCGGCGACACGGTCGTCCTGCGCAAAGCAGGCGATGTCATCCCTGAGATCCTCGGCCCGGTCGTGGCCCTGCGCGACGGGACGGAGCGCGAGTTCCGTATGCCGTCCGACTGCCCCTCCTGCGGGACGCCGCTCAAGCCCGAGAAGGAGGGCGACAAGGACATCCGCTGCCCCAACGCGCGGAGCTGCCCCTCCCAGTTGCGCGAGCGTCTGGCCGGGCTCGCCGGTCGGGGAGCGTTCGACATCGAGGCGCTGGGCTGGGAGGGTGCCATCGCGCTGCTCGACGCCGGGGTGCTGACCGACGAAGCGGGTCTGTTCGGGCTCACGACGAACGACCTGGCAGGGATCCCGCTCTTCACCCGTGCAGCGAAGAAAACTGACGCACCCGAGGACGTCGTCGATGGACGGGTGCTGTCGGCCAACGGCGCCAAGCTGATCGCCAACCTCGAGTCGGCCAAGAGCCAGCCGCTGTGGCGGGTGCTCGTGGCCCTGTCGATCCGGCACGTCGGGCCGAGCGCGGCGCGGGCGCTGGCCCAGCACTTCGGTTCGATGGCGGCGATTCGGGCCGCCACGGCCGACGAGCTCGGCCGAGCCGAGGGCGTCGGAGAAGTGATCGCCGTCGCGCTGCGCCAGTGGTTCGACGCCGACGACAACGACTGGCGCCGCGCGATCGTCGACCAGTGGGCCGCCGACGGGGTCCAGATGGTCGACGATCGCGACGAGACGGTCGACCAGACCCTGGCCGGTCTGACCATCGTGGTCACCGGCTCACTCGAGGGCTTCAGCCGCGACGAGACCAAGGAGGCGATCCTGTCCCGTGGCGGCAAGGCGTCGGGGTCGGTATCCAAGAGCACCGACTTCGTCGTCATCGGCGCCAATGCCGGGTCCAAGGCTGCCAAGGCCGAGGAGCTCGGCCTCACGATCCTGGACGAGGCAGGTTTCAGGCAGCTGCTCGATCGGGGTCCCACCTCCGGGCGAGCGTGACCGATGGCCGGGCCGTGGATGGCCGGCCCCTACGACGTGTCCTTGTCCTCGGGTGGCCGGCTCGGGCCACTTCGCTGAATCCGCTTGATCATCACGACCCCCAGCCACATGAGCAGGACCCCGCCCAGTGCGACGAGCACCCAGCCGATGGGGGAGCCGCCGACGAGGGCAAGGGGATAGCCCACGGCATACGCCAGCGCTGTGGCGAGGATGAGGCGCCACTGCGTGGGGTCTGGGCGCAGCTGCCCATCGGGTGCCATGGGCACACTGTCCCCAAGGTCGTCCCCTCGACGCAAGGCGGGCGGACCGCCGCCAGATGCGCTCCGCACCTGTGGGCGCGGGTTGAGGTCCCCGGTCAGGGGGTCGTTCCCTCTCGTGGTGGACCACCCGGCGGCTGGCTGGCATGCAGCCGAGCCAGGTAGTCCTGCCAGGCCCTCAGTCCGGGGTCGTCGGCGGGCGGGCCCGCGAGCGGGGCCGCGTCGGTGCGCGCCGGGGTGGCTGACCGAGGCCGGGACGCCCCGGCCTGTTCGTGGACCAGCCGTCGCCAGATGACCACGGCGTAGCCGCCGATGAGCGGCCACTCCGCGGCATACACCCAGCTCAGCTCGTTGCCCTGGAGCGCGCGCCACAGCTCGAAGCCGCCGGCGAGTACGCACAAGGGCAGTCCGAGCAGGGCTGCGGCGTTCAGCCGGCGGACCCGCGCCCGGTCGGGGGTCATGGCAGCACCGGACGCGCCAGCTCGGCAGCGATCTGCCGGTCCATCCGGCGTGCCTTGCGTGACTCCGCCTTCAGCCAGCCGGCCACCGCCACCGAGATCCAGACCGCCCCGATGACCATTCCGCCACACCACATCAGGGCGCCTCCGAGCTGCTGGTCGGCGAGGGGGCCCGGGCCGAACGGACGGTTTGAGTGCGCGTATGCCGGGTAGAGCAGTCCTCGAGAGGTGTAGATGAAGAACCCGGTCATGCTCTCCGGCCCCATCTGGGCGATGAGCGAGATCACCTTGGTCAGCGCTGGGGGACCGTGCGGGAGCGGGTTGTCGCCCACGAGCGGGTAGAAGTAGAGCAGCGCCACGCTGAGGTAGAGGGGGTGCTCGACGTAGTCGTGGACAGCCGGGTGGGTCAGCGCGTAGTTGTAGAACGGCGTGAAGTGCGTGCCCAGCATCGCCCCCGCGAACAGAGCCCAGGTGATGACCGGGTTCGTGAGCAGGTGGACCGGGCGGCTGCGCAGCACCGCGACGATCGGACGGCGGCGCTGGGGTGTGCTGGCGCGCAGGGCCAGCAGCACGGGAGAGCCGAGCAGCAGGAGCGGGGCCGCCACCATCATGATCGTCACGTGCTGCACCATGTGCGCCCAGAAGAAGACCTCGTCGTAGGCGCCCACCGGGCCGACGAGGACCAGGAAGAGCAACGTCGTTCCGGTCAGGAAGGCGACGGTGCGTGAGCGTGGCCACGGGCTGTCGGGGTACCGGCGCCCGACCTCTCGGGCCGCGCGCAGGTAGGCCCCCGCCGCCAGGAGCACGGCCAGGGTGGGGAGTGGGGCAA
>JBDTBX010000093.1:0-3858 GCA_039923915.1 Nostocoides sp.
CGGTCCTGGCTGCCTTCGCGGGCGCCGCCGTGCCGGCCACCGCCGCCTTGGTGGTGGCCCTGGTCGCTCCGGGCGTGCGCCGGGTAGACGCCGCTTGCTGTCCCGCCATGACCGTCCTTGTCGTCGCCTGTCTGGTCACCACCCGCGCTCAGGCAGTGGTGCGAAGGATATGACCCCCGAGCGTGCGGGCCAAACCCGGCCCACACGTCGGCGCGCCGGACGCCGATACGGACGCGGCATACAAGGGCGCCCGCGCCCCCGCAACGGGGACGCGGGCGTCATGCGGGGTGAGCTGGACTCAGGCCTTCTGCTCCTCGTGCTCCAACGCCGGAGCCTCGTCGGTGGCCTCGACCGAGGGCAGGTCCACAGCCGTGTGCTCAAGCTGACCGAGCTGGTCGGTGATGTAGCTCTTCAGCTGCGAGCGGTAGGAGCTCTCGAACGTCTTGAGCTGCTCGATGTGCTCCTCGAGCACCTGCTGCTGCTCGGCGAGCTCAGCGAGGATGGCGGCCTTCTTCTGCTGGGCCTCGGCCACCATGCCGGTCGACCGCTCACGCGCCTCGGTGAGCATCTCGTCGCGCTTGGCCGATGCCGTGCTGAGCATGTCGTCGCGCTGGGAGGTGGCGGTGCCCAACATCTCATCGCGCTGGGAGGTGGCCGTGCCGAGCATCTCATCGCGCTGCGACGTCGCCGTGCCGAGCATCTCATCGCGCTGGGCGGTCGCCCGCGCAACGAGGTCGTCGTGCGTCGACTGGCCCTTGGCGATCAGCGAGTCGTGTCGACCCTGGCCTTCGTCGATGAGCGACTGACGCCGGGAGGTGCCGGCCGCGACGTGCTCGTCGTGGAGGCGCTGGGCCAGGGCGAGGACACCGGCCGCGCCGAGACCACCTGCGGCAGCTCCGGACTGCGCGGGGTCCGCCGCCGTGTCGGGGCCACCCTGCTGGTCCCCTGCGACGTTGATCCGCTCGTGCGCCTGCTGCTCGGCGTCAGCGGCCCGATCGGCGGCGGCCTTGGCTGCCTCCTCCGCCGCGCGGGCGCTCTCGTTGGCCTTGGCGATCCGCTCCTGGGCCGCTCGCTCGGCCTCCTCGACCCTCGACGCGAGCGTCGAGAGGTGGGTCTGGGCGTTCGCCTCGGTCTCGGTGTGATCCGCGGCCTGCTCGTCGAGCGTGGAGCGCAGGCTCTCGTGCTGGTCGCGGAGGGTGTCGAACTGACCGCGGAGGCCGTCGTGCTCACCACGGAGGGAGTCCAGCTGCCCGGTGACGTCGCCGTGCTCAGCGGTGAGGGCGGCGTAGTTGGCCTGGACCTCCTCGTGGGCCGAGCGGAGGTCGGCGTGCTCGTGCTCGAGCTGGGCGATCCGCTCCTCGTACTGGCCGGCCAGGGTCTCCAGCTCGGCATTGCGGGCCTGGACCTCGGCGAGCGCGCCACTGCCTTCGCCGGCAGCGACCGGCTCGGCAAGAGCCACGGGTGCCGCCGGCGCGGTCATGCCCCGGCCCTCACGGCACTCGGTCAGCTGACTACGACTCTCGTCGGCGTCCTTGCCGAGACGACGCATCTCGGCGACCACCTCGTCGAGGAAGTCATCGACCTCGCGCTCGTCGTAACCACGACGGAACTGGGTCTGGGTAAAGGTCTTGTTGAGGACCTCTTCGGGCGTGAGCGCCATCTGTTCACCTCGAGGGGATCGGGTTCGCCAACGGGCTGCGACCGGTCGGCCACAGGCTTGAGGGTCAACCCTAGACGATGGCTCGCAGGATGTAGATGGCGACCAGCAGAACCATGAAGGCGAGGTCGATGCTCATTCCCCCGATCCTTAGGGGAGGGATGACCCGGCGGATCGCCTTGATCGGCGGATCAGTCACCGTGTAGACACCCTCGGCGACGACGAGCACCGGCCCGCGAGGGCGCCAGTCGCGAGCGAAGACCTGGATCCAATCGAGCACGAGTCGCCCGAGCAGCACGATCAGAGCGAGCAGCAGCAGGAGGTCGATGATCTCTCGGACGGCGGTCATGGACGGGTCACCATGGGTCCAGCATCACCCACGCAGCCCGGAGGACGGCTGTGGGGTGTGGCCATGCGCTCGTCAGGACTGGTTGAACAGCGGGCGTGCCGGCTCGACGCCGGCCTCCTCGGCGGTGACCTCGACGTGGGACGGTGAGAGAAGGAACACCTTGGCGGTGACCCGCTCGATGGCTCCGTGCAGCCCGAAGACCAGTCCCGCTGCGAAGTCGACGAGTCGCTTGGCGTCGGAGTCGTCCATGTCGGTGAGGTTCATGATGACGGGCGTGCCGGCGCGGAAGTTCTCGCCGATCGTCTTGGCCTCGTTGTAGGTGCGCGGGTGGATCGTCGTGATCCGGTTGAGCGCACCGACTTCGGGATCGCGGACGACGTGGGCCATCGACGTGCGACGGATCGGGGTCACCTCGGCCGTGTGCTCGTCGTGGTGGCCGCCCGGCTCGTCGTCGTAGGCGTAGTCGTCGTAGCCGTCATAGCGCTGGTCCTCCTCGGCCAAACCGAGGTAGACCATCGTCTTGCGCAGCGCGCCAGCCATGCCGAGCTCCCTATCCCTTTGCGTGCGACCAGCCTGACTGATCGATTGGGTCGTTGATGAAGTTACCGAAGTGACGCGCGAGTTCCGAGGATTGCGGTGCCGACACGCAGGTGTGTCGCACCGGCACCGATGGCGGCCTCCAGGTCTCCACTCATCCCCGCAGAGATCCAGACGGCGTTCGGGTGTGCCTGTCGGATGCCGGCTGCCACCTCCCCCAACCGGGCGAAGGCGACCTTCGGATCCGCTCCGATCGGTGCCACGGCCATGACACCGGCCAGGTCCAGGTGCTCGGAAGCGGCCACCGCGTCGGCCAGGGCGACAGCAGCGTCCGGGGCCGCTCCACCCCGCCCGAGGGCCTCCTCCTCCAAGCCCACCTGGATCAGGCACCGGAGCCGCCGCCCGGCCCGGGCCGCTCCCCCGTCCAGGGCGACGACGAGGCGCTGCCGGTCGACCGAGTGGACGACATCTGCATACGACGCGACGTGGGCTGCCTTGTTGGTCTGCACCTGCCCGACGAAGTGCAGGGTCAGCCGGCCCCGTTCCGCGAGTCCGGCGAACTTTTCCGACGCCTCCTGGTCGCGGTTCTCCCCCATGTCGGTGACGCCGAGCGCTCGCAGGACCTCGACGTCGCTCGCCGGGAAGTGCTTGGTCACCACCACCAGGGTCAGGTCCGAACGGTTGCGCCCGGCAGCCCAGCAGGCCGTCTCGATCCGGCGCTCGACGGCGGCGAGGCCCGCCGCCAGTGCAGCGCGGCGGTCGGTCATGACCGGCGCACGACGACCCCGGCGAACCGGCCTGTCGCGCCGTCCCGGCGGTAGGAGTACAGCCTCGGGCTCTCCCTGGTGCATCCCGCGACCCAGGTGACCCCCACCCCGGCGGAGCCGAGCTGCTCCACGACGCCCGTCGCGATGTCGATCGCGGGCGTCCCGGTCCACGAGCGCGCGCTGCTGCTCGGTGCGACGCGGGTCGCGTCAGCCCGCATCTGCTCCGGCACCTCGTAGCACCGGCCGCACACCGACGGTCCCACGGCGGCGTGGATCTGTCGTGCGCCCAGATCGCGCATCGCCGTGAGGGCTGCGGGCAAGACACCGGCGATCAGCCCGGGTCGGCCGGCGTGAACCGCCGCGACAACGCCAGCATTGTTGTCCCACAACAGAATTGGGGTGCAGTCTGCCACGAGCGCGGCCAGCGCCAACCCCGGCGCGGCGGTCACCAGGGCGTCGACGCGCGGCACGTGGCCCTCGACAGACGGCCCCTCGACGACCGCGACCCCGGACCCTTGGCACTGGTCCATGAAGATCAGGTGGTCGCG
>JBDTBX010000094.1:0-3680 GCA_039923915.1 Nostocoides sp.
GGCGAAGGTGGCCTGGGTGGGGGAGTAGAAGTCCTTGCCCTCGAGCCCCGGCTCGTCGTCGTCGGCCACCGGCGGCTCGTCGGGGTCGTTGGACCCGGCGAACTGGGTCGCCGCCTTGGCCGCTTCATCGAAGGCATAGCGGAGCGGATTGCTCAGCACCGCCACGGTTCCCAGCGACATCGACGTGCCCGGGGCGCCCTTGACCCGGACGTCGCCGTCGACGATCTCGAGGTCGTCGGGGCTCACCTCCAGGGCATCGGCGGCGATCCGCAGCGCCTTGGCCCGGACCTGTCGGGCGGCCAGCGCGATGGCGTTGCCGCTCATGACCGCGGCCCGGGACGCAAAGGTCCCCACGGCGTACCCCATCCGCCGGGTGTCGCCGGTGGTGACATGGATGTCGTCGATGGGGACGCCGAGCTCATCGGCGACGATCTGGGCGAAGACGGTCTGGTGGCCCTGGCCCTGGGTCGTCAGGCCGGTCGCGACGTTGACCCGGCCGGAGGTCTCGATGACGATGTGGCCACCCTCGTAGGGGCCGACACCGGTGCCCTCCACGTAGCAACCGATGCCCAGCCCGACCCGCCGGCCCTCGGCCGCCGCCTGCTCCTTGTAGGCCGCGAAGTCGTCCCACCCGACGAGCGCCTTCAACGTCGCGAGGCACGCGGGGAAGTCACCTGAGTCGTACTTCAGCGGCCGCCCGTCCTGGAACAGCAGCCCGTAGTCGTAGGGCATCTCCTCGGGGAGGATGAAGTTGCGGCTGCGGACCTCGGCCCGGTCGATGCCCAGGTGGGCGGCGATGGCGTCCATCGTCCGTTCCATCGCGAAGACCGCCTGGGGGCGGCCGGCACCACGGTAGGGGGTGACGATGACCGTGTTGGTGTACATCGACCAGAACTCGCAGCGGTACGTGCCGGGCTTGTAGGGGCCGAGCAGCTGGGTCGAGGTGATGATCGGGACGATGATCCCGTAGGGCGTGTAGGCGCCGTTGTCGTGCCAGAACGTGACGTCGAGGGCGAGCAGCCGGCCCTCGTCGTCGAAGCCGACCTCGACCTGCTGGAGCTGGGCCCGCTCGTGGGCGCTGGAGACGAAGTGCTCGCGCCGGTCCTCGGTCCACTTCACGTCGTGGCCCAGCAGTCGTGCGGCCCACGGGATGAGGACCTCCTCGGGCCACGGGTGGACGATCTTGACGCCGAAGCCGCCACCCACGTCGGGTGCGATGCAGTCGACCTTGGCCAGCGGCAGGTCGAGCTTGGCGGCCACTGCCGCGCGGACACCTGTCGTCGTCTGGGTGGAGCTCCACATCCGCAGGTACTGGTCGTCGGCGTCCCACACGGCATACACGCCCTTGCCCTCCATCGGGCTGGACATGCTCCGCTCGACGGCGAGGTCGAGGCTGAGCCGGTTGGGGGCGGCTGCCATCGCGGCCGTGACGTCGCCGACCTCCTGGACCATGTGCGCCGCCACATTGCCGGGCGCCGTATCGTGGACCAGATCCGTTGCAGCACGGGCGTTCTCGAGTCCGACGACCGGCCGGAGGGTGTCATAGTCGACACGAATCCGCGCGCAGGCGTCCTCCGCGGCATACCGGTCGACGGCGACGACCATGACGACCGACTCGCCGACGTGGTTGACCTCGTCGCGGGCCAGACAGTAGCCGGTGACCGGGGCGGTCAGGCTGGGGTGCGGGATGAGCAGGGGGAGCGGCTCACCGACCTTGCCCGGGAGGTCCTCGTGGGTCCAGATGCCGATCAGGCCGGGGACCTCGAGGGCATCACTGACGTCGATGTCGACGACGGTGGCGTGGGCGTGCGGGCTGCGGACGAAGGCGGCGGCGTATGCCGTGTGCCCGAGGTCGTCGAGGTAGCGCCCGCCGCCGGTGACCAGTCGCGGGTCTTCCTTGCGCTTGATCGGTTGGCCGAACTGCCGGGTCGTCATGCGCCGTCGCCCCGCTTGATCTCGGCGGCGCGCAGGACCGACTTGACGATGTTCTGGTACCCCGTGCAGCGGCACAGGTTGCCCGAGATCGCCTCCCGGGCCTCCTCGGCGGTCGGATCCGGGCTCTCCTTGAGGTACGCAGTGATCGTCGTGATGAATCCCGGTGTGCAGAAACCACATTGGAGCCCGTGGCACTCGGTGAAGGCCTGCTGGACCGGCCCCATCGCCTCGATCGTGCCGAGACCCTCGACCGTGGTCAGCTCGTGTGCTTGAGCCTGGACGGCGAACATGAGGCAGGACCGCAGCGGGGCGCCGTCGACGAGGATCGTGCAGGCCCCGCAGACGCCGTGCTCGCAGCCGACATGGGTCCCGGTGAGCGCGAGGTCGTGGCGGAGGAAGTCGGAGAGCAACCGGCGCGCCGGCACCGTGGCGGTGCGGTGGACCCCGTTGACCGAGACGGTGACCTCGTGGAGCTGCTCGGTGTCATCCTGGTGCAGCATGTCGTCGGTCATCGGGTGAGAACCTCCGTGACGAGGCGGCGGGTGAGCTCGGCGACGAGCATCCGCCGGTAGTCGCCCGTCGCGTGGATGTCGGTGTCGGGGGCGACGTGCGCACGCACCGCCTCGCCGACGGCGTCGAGGTCGGGCGCGGTGGCGTGCACGCCGATGGCTGCAGTCAGGTCGAGCACGTCGGGCACGTCGGTCACGGACACGAACGAGGCGCGGGCCGCCTGGATAACGTCGTCCTGCACGGTGATCGCGATGGCGACACCGGCCAGGGCGTAGTCACCGGATCGGCGCGCTGACTCGGCAAATCCGGTGCGGGTCCCCTCGGGGAAGCGACCGAAGCGCGCCGCCACCGCCAGCTCGTCGGCGCCCAAGGCGGTCTCGAGCGGGCCCAGGAAGAACTCGGAGGCCGGGATGTCGCGGGCCCCGGAGGGACCCACCGCCTCGACGACGCCGCTGGTGAGGGTCAGGATGGCCGGCATCTCGCCGGCCGCGTCGGCGTGGGCGATCGAGCCGACCGTCGTGCCCCGGTTGCGGATCGCAGGGTGGGCCACGTTGACCAGGGCCTGACGGAGAAGGGGGAGCACGGCATACGCCGCCTCGTCGTGCTGGAGCTGCGCGTGCCGGACGAGCGCCCCGACCCGCACGCAGTCGTCGCGGACCTCGATCCTGTCCAGACCGACCACCCCGTTGATGTCGACGAGGTGCTCCGGCGACGCCAGCCGCATGGACAGGATGGGGATGAGGCTCTGACCGCCCGCGAGGACCTTGCGGTGCTGCCCGACCGTGCGCAGGACCTCGACCGCCTCCGCGACGGAGGTCGGTGCGTGGTAGGCGAACGGGGCCGGCTTCACTGCTCGATCCTGCCTCTCCGGGCTTTGGGGGAAAGCGGTGGGTCCCCGGCGTGGCGCCGGGGACCCACCCTCGGGACCGCTGTGGTCAGTGCCGTGCGGCTGGTGGTTCGTCGTCCTCGACCCACGCGTCGTGCCCGCCGACGGTGATCAGCGCCCCGTCGGCCCGGTCCTTGAGGTCGGCCGGGGCGATGAGCCGGGCCAGGTGGTAGGCGGCGATTGCGACGATGGTGCCGAGGGCGATGCCGCCGAGGCTGAAGTTCTTGGAGAAGTTCAGCGAGGTGCCGCCGATTCCGATGACGATGCCCGCGGCGACAGGTACCAGGTTGATCGGGTTGCCGAAGTCGACACCGTTCTCCTTCCAGATCTTCGCGCCGAGCAGGCCGAT
>JBDTBX010000095.1:0-3881 GCA_039923915.1 Nostocoides sp.
CCGGCCGGCGACCAGGTCCACCGCTACTTCTTCGTCGTGCACGCGGTCGGCGAGGAGACGCTGGGCGTCGACGAGAACGCCTCGGGAGCCGTTGTCTCCTTCAACCTCGCCTTCACGACGCTGGGCCGGGCGATCATGATCGGCACCTACCAGCGCTGAGACGGCATAACGGAATTCGCCGGATTTCGGTCACTCACCCGAGCGTGGAATCGACACCGACCCAGCGCAGTCCATGGCCGTCGACGGTAGCAGACCGCTCGGTGTCGCCAGCGAGCGTGATCTCGAGGTAGTTCTCGGCCAGCCCTTCGGCGATGTCGTGTCCCCATTCGACGACCGTCACACAGTCGTCGAGCGACTCGTCGAGGTCGAGCGCGTCGAGCTCGGCGAGCCCTCCGAGCCGGTAGGCGTCGACGTGCACGAGGGCCGGGCCGCCGACGAGCGACGGATGCACCCGGGCGATGACGAAGGTGGGCGACGTGATGGGGCCGCGGACACCCAGTCCTTCACCGATCCCCTGGGTCAGCGTCGTCTTCCCGGCGCCCAGACCGCCGGTGAGGACGACGAGGTCGCCAGCGCGCAGCGCCCGGCCGAGGGCCTGGCCCCAGGCGCGGGTGTCGTCGGCGGTGGGCAGGAGGCGGGCGGGCGGCATACGCAGATGTCTCAGTCGGTCGTGAGGCGCGTCACCCGCGCCGGCTTGGCCGACGTGGGCTTCCGACGCAGCCGCGTGAGGTCGGTGAGCACTCGCCGGACCCGGGGCTTGCGCATGACAGCGATGTGGGCCGAGGCAGCCCGTTGGCCGCGCAGAGCCAGGTCGAGCAGCTGCTCGTTGACCACCTCGGGGTGCTCGAGCATGACGATGTGACCGGCGTCCTTGATGACGATGTGCTCGGCACCGGGGATCAGCCGGACGATCTCGGCGCTGTGCTCGGGCGGGGTGAGCAGGTCACCCATGCCGTTGAGGACGAGGCAGTCGATGCCGCCGAAGTGGGCCAGGCTCGCGCGCTGGTCGAGGGATTCCAAGGCAGGCAGGAAGTCGGCCATCACCGACAAGGGCGTCGCAAAGATCATGTCGCCGACAAAGCGCACTACCTCGGGCGACATCGGTGAGTCGAACGAATACCGGGCCACGAGGACGTCTTCCACGCCCCTGACCACCCTGCGGATCGCATCGAGCCGGTGCTGGAAGCGGCCCAGCTGGCTCAGCAGCCCGGGGCCGACCCGGCCGATGAGTCCTCCGATCATCGGCCCGAAGCCGAGGGACACCATGGCCGACCCACCCGCACTGGTCGCCACCAGACCGACCGCCACGACGCGCTCGGCGATCAGCTCGGGGAACTGGCCGGCGAGCGACATCGTCGACATGCCGCCCATCGAATGACCGACGAGGACGAGCGGACCGTTGGGGGCGTGCTCGGCGATCACCCGAAACAGGTCGCGGCCGAGCTGGTCGATCGTGCAGTGCTCCTTGGCGGAGTGGCCGGAGCGACCATGGCTGCGCTGGTCCCAGAGCACCAGTCGATAGCCGGCCCGGGCAAGGGCCTTGCGCTGGAGCACCCAGCTGGCGAGGCTCAGACAGTAGCCGTGGCTCAGGATGATCGTCGGGCGTCCGACAGCCGGTTTCTCGGGATCGTCGATCTCGACGTGCAGCGGCACCCCGTCGTCGGCCATGACGACCGCCTCACGTCCTGCGGGGTAGTCGTACGCCGTCCTCGGCAGGGTCCCCCGCTCGAGCTGACCGCCCCGGGTCGCGCGCTCGGCCACCACACCGGCTGCCGCTGCGGCACCAGCCGCGGCTACCCCAATGCCCACACTGGTCAACGTTTTTCGTGAGCGGGCCACCGGTCAGCCCACCGCCCCGACTGGCCCCGCGGCCATGCCGAGGAGGACGCGAGGCAGCCGCGCACTCATCCGCGTCACGATCTCGTAGTTGATCGTCCCGGTCGCCGCGGCCCAGTCCTGGGCCGTCGGCTCCCCGTCGGCCTCGCGCCCGAACACGACAACGGGGTCACCCGCGGCGCCGGAATACGAGGGACCGAGGTCGACGACGAACTGGTCCATGCACACGCGCCCGCTCACGGTCTCGCGGTGTTCGCCGACCTGCACCGGCCCGACGTTCGTCGCGTTGCGCGGGATGCCGTCGCTGTAGCCCATCGGCACCAGCCCGAGCACTGTGTCGCGGTCGGTCGTGTACTGGTGGCCGTAGCTCACGCCGGTGCCGGCCGGGACCCGCTTGACGAGGGCCAACGCCGAGGTGACCCGCATGGCCTCCCGTAGCCCGTAGGCGGTCGAGCCACCGAGCTGCGGCGTCGGCGAGAGGCCGTAGACGGCCAGACCGGGACGGACGAGGTCGCAGTGGACGGCCGGATTGGTCAGCGTCGCAGCGGAGTTGGCGAGGTGGCGGAGCTGCGGACGGATGCCCGCGCGGTCCAAGTCGCGCAAGGCGTCCTCGAAGCGGCTCTGCTGGGCGCGGACCGTCGGGTGCTGCGGCTCGTCGGCGTGGACGAAGTGCGACCAGACGCCGACGACGTCGACCGCTTCGTCGGCCTCGGCCTCGGCGGCCGCTACGACCAGATCCGTCCAGTCCTGCCCGACGGCACCGTTGCGGGAGAGCCCGGTGTCGACCTTGAGGTGGACCCGGGCGTTGCGGCCCGTCGACTCGGCGGCCGCGAGGACCGCGTCGAGCGCCCAGGTCGCCGAGACGGTGACGTCGATGTCTGCGCGGAGCGCTGCCTCGATGTCGGCACCGGGAACGTAGAGCCAGGTGAGGATCGGTGCGTCGATGCCAGCGGCCCGGACCTCGAGTGCCTCCGCGAGCTGGGCGACCCCCAGCCAGGTGGCGCCGCCGGAGAGTGCGGCGCGGGCCGAGTCGACGGCACCGTGGCCGTACCCGTCGGCCTTGACCACGGCCATCACCTCGGCCGACCCGGCGCGACGTTTGAGCTCGGCGACGTTGTCGCGGATGGCTCCGAGGTCGATCTCGACGCAGGCAGAGGTGCCCGCAGGGAGCGGGAACGGGCGCGCGGGTTCGATGTCCATGATCGGCGTCGATCCTAGTCAGCGGGCGCGGCGAAGCAGTGCGGAGACCGCCCCGCCGATGGCATGGGCGACGTCGAAGGAACGCACCGGACCGCCCGGATTGGCCCGCTCCGCCGCGACACCGTGGACGAGAGCGCCGAGGGCGCCGGCCTCATCGGGGGCCAACCCGGCCGCGAGCAGCACTCCACAGATCCCGGTGAGCACGTCGCCAGCTCCCGCCGTGGCGAGCCAGGCCGGCGCGTCGGCCTGCGACCACACCGCGGCGCCAGCCTCAGCCGGCACGACGAGGGTTGTCGACCCTTTGAGCAGGACGGTCGCACCGGTCAACTCCGCCAGACGTCTGGCATGCCGAAGGGGTGCACTCTCGACGGCGTCGCGCGTGATGTCATCGCCGTCGTCGAGCCGGGAGAGTAGCCGTGCGCACTCACCGGCGTGCGGAGTGAGCAGGGTTGGGGCAGAACGCTTCCCGGTCACCAGAGCCAACCCACCAGCGTCGATGACCACCGGCAGGTCGGACCCAAGCGCGTCGCTCGCAGCATCGAGCTGCGCCTTCGCGCCGGTGGCCCTCGACGTCACGTCCAGGCCGGGACCGATGACCCAGGCCTGCACCCGGCCGACGCCGTGGACCGCCTCGGGGACCGCAGATCGGACCAGGGCCTCGGGCGTCGGCGTGCCCACGTAGCGCACCATCCCCGCCCCGGCGGTCACGGCTGCCGTGCAGGCGAGCAGTGCCGCCCCCGTGTAGGCCTCACCGCCCGCGATGATCCCGACGACCCCACGCGATTACTTGTCGTCCCCGGGCCCGGGGACCGGCCACAACGCCGCGGCGTCGTCGTGGGTCAACC
>JBDTBX010000096.1:0-5770 GCA_039923915.1 Nostocoides sp.
CCGAAGAGGAACGGCAGCACGTAGTAGCCGTGGACCCGCTGCTCGGCCGGCAGATAGATCTCCAGCCGGTAGTCGAACCCGAAGAGCGCCGAGGTCCGGTCCCGCTGCCAGACGAGGGAGTCGAACGGGCTGAGCAGCGCCGTCGCCTCGATCCGACGGGGCCGCCGCGCATCGACGTGGAGGTAGGCCGGCCGCTTCCAGCCCTCGATCGTCACCGGCCGCAGCTCCCCTTGTGCCACAAGGGTTTCCAGCGCCGGGCGGGCCTGCTCGGGCCTGAGCCGGAAGTAGTCCCGCAGGCACTGCTCGGTGCCCACCCCGTGCGCCACGGCAGCGATCCGCATCAGCTCGACGTATGCCGCCTCGGGCGCCGGTCTCCCTTCGGGGGCGACCGCGGGGTGCAGGTGACGGGGGAACACCCGGGACAGGCCGGCATACCGCCGCTCGAACTGGCTCGTCCGCCCGGCCGAGCTGATCTCCCCGCCCCAGAAGAGGTGCTCGAGGGCGTTCTTGACGAGGGACCAGTTCCAGCCCCACTCCTCGCGCGCCCGGGGCGCGTCGTGGGCGAGGGCCTCCTCGACCTGGCGTGAGGTCAGCGGCCCGCGCCGCTCGACCTCGTCGCGGACGGCGGCCACGACGTCGGGGTGGTCGCGGGCCACCCGCTGCATCCCGCCCCAGGAGGCGTCGAGGGCGCGCTGCATCCGGAAGTCGAGAAGCGGCCACGTCGAGGGTGGGATGAGGCTCGCCTCGTGCGCCCAGTACTCGACGAGGCGGCGCGGCGCCCGGTCGCGCATCGCGTCGAGGAGCGTGGTGTCGTAGCCACCGAGCCGGGAGAAGAACGGGAGGTACTGGCTGCGGGAGACGACGTTGACGCTGTCGATCTGGACGATGCCCACCGTGTCGACGACGCGTTGCAGGTGCCGGGTCGTCACCGTCCCGGCCTGGGGGCGAGCGCGACCAAAGCCCTGTGCTGCCAGCGCGATTCGTCGAGCCTGGGGGCGGGTCAGCCGCTCGGTCATCCCTGGTCGATCAGCTTCACGCGGACGGCGTACATGGCCGCCTCCATCCGCGAGTGCAGCTGGAGCTTGTCCAGGATGTTGCGGACGTGGTTCTTGACGGTGTTCTCGGAGATGAACAGGCCGCGGGCGATGTCGCGGTTGCCCTGGCCGCGGGCGATGAGGCGCAGCACCTCGAGCTCGCGGTCGGTCAGCCGGGGCACGCCGGACCCGGGCGTCGACGGGCGCTTGCTCAGCTGGGCGAACTCGGTGAGCAGCTGGGCCGCCATCGACGGCGGGATGAGCGACTGACCGGCGGCGACGGCGAGGATGCCGTCGGCGACCTCCTCCCCGGGCATGTCCTTGAGGAGGTAGCCGTTGGCGCCGGCCTTGATCGCCTCGAAGAGGTCGGTCTCGTCATCGGACATGGTGAGGATGAGGATCCGCGCCGACGGGACCTGCTCGCGGATCCGCGCCGCCGCCTTCAGACCGGACAGGCGCGGCATCCGGACGTCGAGCAGGACGACGTCGGGGACTAGCTCGACGGCGAGGTCGACGGCCTCCAAGCCGTCGGAGGCCTCGCCGACGATCCGGATCCGGTCGTCCTGGCCGAGGACCATCTGCAGACCTCGCCGGTAGAGGTCGTGGTCGTCGGCGACGAGCAGCGTGACAACCGCCTCGTCGGGCGGTGCGGTCCTCGGCGCGTCGTCGCTCACGGAGTCATCGTGTCACGCCGCTAGGACGCGGCGGACAGGTCGTCCTCCTCGCCGCCGTGCGCCACCGTCTCCAGGTGCAGCACGCCGTAGGACCAGCCGCGACGCCGGTAGACGACGCTCGGCCGGTCGGTCTCGCTGTCGTGGAACAGGTAGAAGTCGTGGCCGACGAGCTCCATCATGTGCAGGGCCTGCTCCAGGCTCATCGGCGGGCTCGTGTGGATCTTCTCGCGCACCTCGATCGGCGAGTCGCCCAGCGCACCGAACCGGTCGGTTCCCCCGTCGTCCCCGGCATCGGGCGCGTCATTCGAGCCGTCGACGCCCGCTGGGGACGAAGCCTCGACGCGCGCGGTCGCCTGGGCCACCGACTCCGGCGTATGCCGCCCGCGGTGGACCCGCCGCTTGTCCCCTGCACGTCGCAACCGCTCCGCCAGCTTGTCCAGGGCCGTGTCGAGGGCCGCGTACTTGTCCTCGACGCAGGCCTCCGCCCGGATGACCGACCCCTTGACGTGACAGGTGATCTCGACGCGGTCGCACGCCTTGGACTGTCGACGGTTGGCCTCGTGGGTGACCATGACGTCGATCCGCTGAACCCGGGGAGCGAGTTGCTCCACCTTGGCCAGCTTCTCCTCGATGTGGGTGCGAAATCGGTCAGAGACGGTCACGTGTCGACCGGTCACGACAATGTCCACTGTTCCTCCTGGGGGGTCGGGTACAAGTGCGCTGACAAGCGGTGCGGATCGGCCGGATCCGGTCAGTGGGCGCAGCGACACCCCCTTGGCCCGCTCGCTTCCGGCCCGTGCGGGCAGAGTCGGCAGCGGGGCGTGGGTCCCATGGACCGACGCTAGCCCACCAACGACCGCGGCGACAGGGCGGGGCAGCGAACTCACCGTCGGTGGCCAGCCTTCGGGCCGACGAAGGAGCCGGACACAGCGGGCACACCGGCTGCGCGCGGAGTCCCAGCCGGCCTGCGCTGGGTGGCACAGATCGCCGCGGCCCCGACGACGACCGCGCCCTCCGCGGCGAGCGCCCGCGCGCAGTCGACGAGGGTGGCGCCGGTCGTGACGACGTCATCGAGGAGCAGGACCGCCCGCCCGTCGAGCCGGCCCCGTTGGGCCCGCCGGACGCCGACCGCGCCGGCCAGGTTGGCCTGCCGGTCGCCCGCGCCGAGTCCGGCCTGGTCGCGCACCCGCCGGATCTGGGCCAGCGCCGACACGACGGGTGGTGACCGCGGGAGCAGGGCCGCGGCGGCCCGGGCCAGCTCGCCGAGGCTGTCCCGACCTCTGCGCCGCCGCGCCGAACGACTCGTCGGTGCCGGCACGACAAGGGGAAGGCGGCTGGCGCCTACATCGACCTCACCGAGCGAGGCGAGCGCCCCGGCGACGGCCGCGGCGAGCAGCGGGGCCAGGACGGGCAGGGCATCGCGCCGGTCGTCGTCCTTGTACGTGACCACGAGCGTGCGGGCCACCCCGTCGTATGCCGTGACCGCGACACAGCCCGGCCAGCCGGCGGGCGCGGGGTCGGGCCGGACCCACGTGGGTCCACCGAACCGGACGAGGTCACCGAGCAGGTCGGTCGAGCAGGCATCGCACAACGCCCGGGCCGGCGCCGCACACGCGGCGCAGGTCACGGGCAGGACGAGGTCGGCCACGGCCGACAGGGCACCGGATTCCACGAGCCCAACCTCGCCCCCAGCCGCCCACGGAGCAACCCGGATCCGGCAGACTGTGGACGGAGGGGCTGGCGTCACGGGCCTGTGGACCGGAGCCACGGGCGGGAAGGGGTGATGGCCCCGTGGGCACCATGGCCGTGTGGACGGCATCCGGCCCAAATCCGTCGTTCGGCGCGCGCGGCCGCCACGACGCCCTCACACTGGAGGCGACAGTTCCGGAGGAAGGGATCGCCGTGCACACGGACGGGGCGCGCAGCCTTGCCCTCGAAGCATCGAGGCTCTTGTCGCGCCTGCATGCCATCACCACCGAGCTGGCCAGCGGCTTTGACGCCCACAGCCTCGCCGAGTCGGCCATGGACGACCTCGAGCTGGCCGTGGACATCGACCGGGCGGCGCTGTACTCGGGCTATGCGGACACCCGGCCGGTCGTGCTCGCCGTCCGCGGTTCCGACCGCTCCCCCTGGCCCGATCCGCACACCCGGGACTCGATCCTCAACGCCGGCTGGACCCTGGACCGGCCGGTGATGGCCACCGCCGTCATCGGCGGGCGCAAGCGGGTGTTCCTCACCCACCCCATGCAGAACGGTGCCGGTCGCCGGGTCGGGATGTTCGTCGCCGACCGGCCGGCCGACCGCCCGTTCCAGCCCGACGAGGTCGACGCGTTCGCCGAGGTGGCGACCGACTACGCGCCGTTCGTCGACTCGGCCATGCTGTTCAGCTGGCTGCGGACCCGGTCGGGTGCCGAGGAGCGTGCCCGCGCCGCCAACCAGATCCACAACGGCATCGCCCAGGAGGTCGTCGCCCTCGGCTTCCAGATCGACTCCCTCCGGCTCGGCGTACCCGGCCAGGACCCCGCCGTCCGGGAGATGCTCGACGGGCTGCGCGACGTCGTGACCCGGATGGTCGCCGACCTGCGGGCCCGGATCTCCGACCTCAAGCTCGACACCCGCCCCAACACGAGCGTCGGCGCCCTCATCCTCGACCGGCTCCAGGTCGTGGGCGCGTACACCGGCCTGGCCATCCGGGTCCAGCTCCACGAGTCCGGCACCCGGCTGCCGCTCAACATCGAGGCCCTCGTCTACCGGCTGGCGCTCGACCTCATCAGTGACGCGACCTCGGCCCTGAAGGCCACGGCCATCGACCTCGAGCTCGAGACGTCCCAGTCGGGGGTCCGCCTGACCGTCGGCCACGACGGCGCGAGCTCGACCCTGCGGGCGGACATGTTCGAACAGCACCCCCTCACCGAGCGCGGGGCAGCCCTGCGGTTCGACCCGCCCGCCGAGGGTCGCGGACCGCTCCTCACCTTGGCCTGGGAGGCGCAGAACCAACCCGACGACGACGCCAGGCCCAAGGATCCGCAGCCCGCCTCACGCCCCGGCCGCAGCGGCGGCAGCACCCTGGAGATGACCATCATCGAGTCCCCCGACGTCCACGTCGACCTCGCGCCGCGCCCCACCGCCGACGCCGGCCGCTCCACCCGTGCGACCGCAGGCAAGGCCGTGCAGCCATGACCCTGCGCGTGCTGCTCGTCGACGACCACGCCATGCTGCGGGAGGCCGTCGCCGGTGCGATGGCCACGACACCGGACCTGGAGGTGGTGGCCCAGTCGGCCTCGATCCGGGAGGCGCGCGACGCGCTGCTCGGGACGCGGATCCACGCGGCCGTCATCGACATCTCGCTGCCCGACGGCAACGGGCTCACCCTCGTGCGCCGGATGCGGGCAGCCTCGCCCACCGTCGGTATCGTCGTGCTCACCATGCACGACGACGAGCGGACCCTGGAGGCCGCGCAGGAGTCCGGCGCCAGCGCGCTCGTCCTCAAGCAGGGGTCGGCCGTCGACGTCATCGACGCGGTCCGGCAGTCCGTCCGGCACCCGGGCGTCTTCGTCGCGCCGGCCATCCGGGCCCGCCAGCCCGAGGACCCCGACGCTGCCGACAAGCTGGTGCACCTCACCGCCCGTGAGCAGGAGGTGCTGCGCCTGCTGGCTGCCGGTTCCTCGATCGCCACGGTGGCCGCCAAGCTCTACATGAGCGAGTCGACGGTCAAGACGCACACGGCGCGGCTCTACGGCAAGCTCGAGGCGCACAACCGGGCCGCGGCGATCATGGCCGCCGTCCGGCTCGGTCTGGTCGACCCCGACCCGGCCCACGAGGTGTCCGCTCCCTGACGGGTGCCGGTTACCCTGCCCGTTACCGTGCCGAAAGTGCTGTGGGCGCAGCACCTTCGGCGCGGTAGCCCGCTCGGTAACCGGCACCGCGTTGGTTGACCGCCATCGGGCCAGAATTTACGGGAGGCCCCGGTCCGGCGACCGGGGCGTCAGCCGGGGGCAACGGCCAGGTCGGTGCCCTGGCCACGCTGCTGCCAGCCCTGACCAGCCTGGACGAGGATGGTCT
>JBDTBX010000097.1:0-2601 GCA_039923915.1 Nostocoides sp.
CGACGAGCCGACCGCGATGCTCGACGCCGAGAACGCGGCGGCCGTCCGCGCCACCGTGGAGCAGGTGGCCGACCGGCACCACCTCACGACGGTCGTCGTCGAGCATCTGCTCGGCCCGTGGGTGGACTTCGCCGACCGACTCCTCGTGCTGGACGCCGACGGCCGGATCGTGGCCGACGGAGCACCCAGGGTCGTCCTGGCCGAGTACGGTGCCACCTTGGCGGAGCAGGGCATCTGGGTGCCGGGCGTCCCGGCGCCGGCGCCGATCGCCTTCGCGACGTCCCCGTTCGCCCCGCGCCTCCCCGCCCGTATCGACCATGACCCTGGCGCAAAAGTCACCCAACGTCGCACGTCTCCCGCGTCGGGCCGTGCCACGTTGGGAGACTTTCGCACGGGGGCGGGTCGAGAGGCCGCCGCGGTCGTCGTTGCGGCGCAGCACGTGCGGGTCGAGCGCCGGGAGACCCTGCTCGGTGGGGAGACCCGGACGACCCTCGCGCTCGAGGACGCCACGGCATCCGGCCGCTCTGGTGAGCTCACTGCCGTGATCGGGCCGAGCGGGTCGGGCAAGTCGACGCTCCTCCTCGCGCTCGCCGGGCTCGTCCCCATCACAACGGGAGAGGCGACGGACCCCAAGCTCTCGAGCCCGGACCTCGCTCGCCTCCTCGCGTGGGTGCCGCAGTGGTCGTCCTCCACGATCGTCGCCCGCACGGTTCTCGACGAAACCTTGGTCACCGCCCGCGCGCTCGGCCTGGACGACGCCGTATGTCGGGCGCGCGCCGAAACCCTGCTGCGCGCCGTCGGACTGTGGGGCCTCCGGAACGCCGACCCGCGACACCTTTCCGGCGGTGAACAGCGACGGCTGGCGATGGTCGCGGCCCTCGTCCACGAGCCGAGGGCACTGCTCGCCGACGAGCCCACCGTCGGGCAGGACCGCCTCACCTGGGCGGCGGTCATGGGGGTCGTCGAGGCGTACCGGGCGGCGGGCGGAGCCGTCGTCACCGCCACCCACGACGCGTCCCTGATCGACAGGGCCCACGAGGTCGTGACGCTCACGGCCCCCGAAACTACGGCCCCAGAAAGGCTCTCACGCCGTCCTCTCCTCAGCCGAGCAGGTCCCCTGTCCCTCCTCGCCGGTGCCCTGCTCTCGATCCCGGCAGGGATCGTGTCCCCGGGCTGGCGCTGGTCGCTCCTCGTCCTCGCCGCCCAGGTCATCCTCGGCGGCATCGGTCTGAGCACCGTCGGTGGAAGAGGTCCACGGCCCACCCGCCGAGCCAAACGTGTGGCGATGCGGATGATCCCTGGCCTGCTCGGCGCCCTCTCCGTCGGCTGGTCGACGTGGCTGCTCGGCGGGCACGATCTCGGGCTCGCGGCCACCGGCGTCCTGCGGGTGCTGATCATCGTCTTCCCGTCTGCCGTCCTCATCCCCTACGTCGATCCCGACGCACTCGGCGATCACCTCGCCCAGCGCCTGCACCTGCCGGCTCGACCGGTCGTCGCGATGTCGGCCGCCCTCCAGCGACTGCACACCTTCGGCGCCATCCGGGCCGAGATCACCGGGTCGCGGCGGGTCCGCGGGCTGGGCGGTCGACTCGGTGCGGGGGCTGCGGCCGCAGCGATCGCCGCCCTCACCGTCGGGCTGCTCGTCCGGTCGCTGGGCGCTGCGGCCCAGCTCGCGGTCGCCATGGATGCCCGCGGCTTCGCCACTGCGACCCGGCGCACCTGGTGGGCCACCGCTCCCTGGCGCACTGCAGACGTGCTCGTCGTCCTCGCCGCCGCCGTCCCCACCCTGATCGCTGTTCTCGCCCGCACCGTCTGCTGACCACGACCGCGTCGGTTGGCTCCGCTGGATCAAGGGAGCGCCGGGTCTTCCCGGTCGGCGGGCCCGCCGTCGTGCTCACCACGGCGGCCTGTCGAGCAGGCTGGTCGCGCAGATGCGACCCGTGGTGTGATGTGAGCATGCCTCGCCGGTCGCTCACTCCGCTGGCGTTCGCGGCCTTCACTGCGGTCGTGTCGATCGGGCTGCTGTGGGCCGCGATCGCGTCCGGCTGGCTGGGCCCGGATGTGGGTCGTGGGGACGGGTTCTGCGAGGCTGCCCGCGACGCGTTGATCGAGCAGCCCGCCAACACCCTCAGCAACGGCGGATTCGTCGTCGCCGGTCTGGTCATCGGCTGGCACGCCGGCGACCCGAGGCGGACGATCGCCGAGAACCCCACTCTGGCAACGGCATACGCGATGATCGTCGTTCTCCTCGGGCCGGCGAGTGCTGCCATGCACGCCACCCAGTCCGCGGCGGGTGGCCACCTCGACCTACTGAGCATGTACCTCATTGCCGCCTTCGCCTTCGGGTATGCCGCGACGAGACTGCTCCGGCGCGGCACCGGAACCTTTGCGCTCCTGTGGCTCGTCGCCATCGCCGCGTGCGAGGCCGTCGAGCGGATCCCCGGCCATGTGCCGGTCGTAGACGCCTGGGCCAACCTCGCCTTCGGCCTGCTCCTCGTTGCTGCCGCCGTCGGCGAGGCGCTGCTGTGGCGGCGGGGCGTCTCGGTCCGCAACCCACGCTGGGGGCTGGCGGCGGTCGGCGCGATGGGTCTCGCGTTCGCG
>JBDTBX010000098.1:0-2552 GCA_039923915.1 Nostocoides sp.
GCCTTCCATGCCCGGGTCGCCCAGGAGCACCCGACGCAGCCGTTCGACATCGATGACGTCGCCGGCCACCTCATCGACAAGCTGGTTCGTCGCCACCCACACGTCTTCGCCGACGCCGACGCCTCGACACCGGCCGAGGTCGAGGAGCAGTGGGCACGGATCAAGGCCGAAGAGAAGGCCGCCCTGCCGGACTGAGCCCGGCAGGGCGGCATACGGGATGCTCGGTCAGGACAGGGTGACCGCGGTGTCGTCCAGGACGAACGACGTCTGCAGGCTGCTGTCCTCGGTGCCGGTCCAGGTGATGGTGACCGTCTGGCCCGCGTAGGCGCTGAGACTGACCGTCTTGAGCTGGTAGCCGCTGGCCTTGTTCAGGTTCGACAGGGTCTGCAGGACGGTCGAGCCGACCTTGACGGTGAGCTTGTCGTAGGCCCTCGTGGTCGTCGTCTCGGCGGTGTCGATGTGGACGTAGTACGTCAGCGACGCCGCGCACCCGGCCGGGACGGTGATCGACTGCCTCACCGTGTCGGTGTGGGTCGAGCCGTAGCCGTCGAGCCACGCGTCGTACGTACCGGTCCGCGCCGGCTCACTCGGGCCGTTGACCCCGATGACGCCCGAGGACGAGGTCCACGACGACGCGCCGGACTCGAAGCCGGGGTTCTTGAGGAGCTGGCCGCTGCAGCCACCGCCGCCCGTGCCGGAGATGGTCCAGGTGAACGAGGCAGAGCCGGTCGCGTTCGTCGGGTCCTTGGCGGTGACGGTCGTGGAGTACGTGGTGGCCGTCGTCGGCGTGCCGGAGATGAGCCCGCTCGCGGCGTTGATCGACAGGCCGGCCGGCAGACCGGTGGCCGAGTAGGTCAGCGTCTGACCGGAGGCCGAGTCGCTCGCACTGATCTGGAGGGACCTGGCGGTGCCGACCGTGCCGGTCTGGCTACCGGGGTTGGTCACCGAGACCGTGTTGGAGCCGGTGCCGCCGCCGACCGTCACGTGCGACAGGTCGCACCGGTTGGTGTCGTTGGACCACGTCGCCTGCTCGGCGAAGGTGCCGGTCGCCATCGTGACGTTGCCGGAGCCGCCGGCCGAACCGGGGGAGATCCAAGCGCACTCGTCGGCGTTCTCCTGACCGGCATACGTGCCGGATCCGGTGTTCGTCCAGCCGCCCGCCGGGTTCTGGTCGGTGACCGTCTCGGAGTATTCGTGACCATTGACCATCGTGTAGCCGTCGGTCGCGCCCGCCGTGCCCGAGTTGACGAAGTTGGCGCCACAACTGGTGCCCTGGTCCATGACGTAGGGCATGTTCGTGAAGGCGATGTCGCCGTAGGAGGAGGAGACGCCGACGTCACCGTTCCAGTCGTGCCAGGCGCAGAAGCCGCCCGTCTTGTAGTTGTCCGGGTTGAGCCCCTTGGGCGAGAGGATGTCGTACTGGACGTACCGGTTGCTCGCGGCCGTCGTGTTGCCGAAGTGACCCGCTGCCTTGACCGCCTCGGCCCCAAGTTGTCCGCTGCTGGCCGCGGTGGGTTCCGCGGCGGAGTTGTCGTACCAGACCCCGGCGTAGGCGCCGCCTGTCGGGTAGCCGACGTGTGGGGCGCCGCTCGGGCAGGTCGTGGCTCCCTTGGCCACGGTGGGGCCGTCGCAGTACTGGGTCATGACACCCGACCACGCCTCACCGCCGGTGCCGAGCCCCTTGAACATCTGCTGGAGCTTGCCGGCGCCGCCGGCGGTGTCGCTGCTGAAGGCCAGGTTGCCGTTCGCGTCGGTGCTCTGGGTGCCCCACTGGGTGCCCCAGAAGACGAGATAGACCTTGGGGGTGCCGCTGGTCACGCCGATCCCGTCGACGCCGCCGCCGTAGGACAGGGTCTGCGGTCCGGTTGCGTTGATGTTGGCATGCGCCCAGGCCTGCATCTTGGTGTTGGTGTCGCGTGTCGCAAACGCACCGTGCCGGTAGGCGTGCCCGTGCGCTTGCGGTGAATAGGGATTGGCGCCGGGGTTGCCGGCCGCCTGGACTGGGTTCGCGGCGATCAGGGCCGCTACGAGGGTTGCGGCGCCGAGGCCCGCGAGGGCCACCTTCCGGCCGCGGGGAGAGGTAGACAACACGGAACATTTCCTTTCGCGATGGTGTCACCACCGGTGAGTGGTGACCCGACGCTAGTGACAGCTCGATCAAGAGGGGGTCTCCTCTTTTCCAAGATTTGGTCAAAGATGCGATGTCGTCTGCCGCGTCCCCGGGTCCGTCTACCGTGTCGCCATGGCGACTCCAGAACCGCGGGCCAGCCCACTCACCGACCTCGGGCTCACGGCATACGAGGCCAGGGCCTACCTGGCCCTCATCACCCGGGACCGCTACACCGCGGCCGAGCTGGCCCGACAGGCCGGGATCCCCCGACAACGGGTCTACGACGTGCTCGACGGGCTCGTCCGTCGCGGGCTTGCCGCGCCGGTGCAGGGAGCGGTCCGGCGGTTCACTGCCACCAGCCCCGATGCGGCCGTCGAGCTGCTGGTGGCGACCAGGCGCGACGAGCTCAACGCGCTGAGTCGGGACGCGTCGGTGCTCGCCG
>JBDTBX010000099.1:0-7779 GCA_039923915.1 Nostocoides sp.
GAGCGACGCCCGCGTCCCGACCCACCTGGTCGTCACCGAGGGTCCGCTGTCCGGCACGAGCCTGCCCCTGCGCGATTCCGGGACGCTCATCGGCCGCAACTCCGAGGCAGGCCTCGTCCTCGATGACGACTACGCGAGTGGCCGCCACGTCCGGCTCTACCGCGGCGACTGGGGGTGGGTCGCCGAGGACTTGGGCTCCACCAACGGCACCTTCCTCGACGGCATGAAGCTGACGACCGTCTCCCCGGTCGAGGTCGGCAGCCAGCTGCGGATCGGCAAGACCGTCGTCGAGCTGCGACGGTAGCCCGGCGTGACCATCGCCATCGACTACGCCGCCCGTTCGCACGTGGGCATGGTGCGTTCCAACAACCAGGACAGCGGCTATGCCGGCCCTCGGCTGCTCGCGATGGCCGACGGCATGGGCGGTCATGCGGGCGGCGACATCGCCTCCTCGATTGTCATCGGCGCCCTGGTCGACCTCGACGACGAGGCGCTCGGCAGCGCCGAGGCCGGGCGGGCGCTGCTCGCCAGGATCAAGCGCGCCAATGCCGACCTGGCCCAGCGGATTCGCGAGGAACCGGCCCTGGACGGCATGGGGACGACCCTCATCGCCATCCTCCGCTCGCACAACAACCTGGTCCTCGCCCACATCGGCGACTCCCGCGCCTTCCTCGCACGCGGCGGCGAGGTCGCCCAGATCACCAAGGACCACTCGTTCGTCCAGTCCCTTGTGGACGACGGCAAGATCACCGCCAGCGACGCGATGGTCCACCCGCAGCGTTCGCTCGTCACGCGGGTGCTGACCGGCCGGGCCGACGACGAGCCCGACCTCGTTGTCCGCGAGGCCCGCGCCGGTGACCGCTACCTCATCGCCTCCGACGGCCTCACCGACTACGTCGCGGCCGACACGATCAACGAGCTGCTCGTCGGTCCGAGCGACGCCGGGTCGACCGCCGACAAGCTCGTCGCCCTCGCCCTGCGCGCCGGTGCCCCCGACAACGTGACCGTCATCATCGGCGACATCGTCGACGTCACCAAGGGCCGACCCCCAGCAACCGTGCCGCAGGTCGTCGGCTCGGCAGCGGTGCGGCGCAAGGGAGCTGGCGCGACGCGGCCCATCCCCGTCACCCCGGCCGAGAAGGCCGCCGCTCTCGGCGCCGAGACCGACGGCTCCCGCCACGAGGAACCCGACGACGAGATCACCCTCGCCGAGCAGGGCGCCCACTCGCGCGGCATCCGGCGGCTTCGGGCCCTGGCGATCATCCTCGCGGCCCTCGTCGTGCTCGGCGGCGGGGCGTATGCCGGGTACGCCTGGACCCAGCAGCAGTACTACATCGGCGACCACCAGGGCGTCGTCACCATCTACCAGGGCATCGACGCGAGGGTCGGACCGATCGACCTGTCCCACCCGAAGGCCATCTCCGAGATCCGCGTGAACGACCTGCCGCCCTCGCTCGCCGAGTCGGTCCAGCGGGGCGCCGACCAGGCCGACGCCGCGGCCGCGGTCAACCGGGTCGACTTTTTGCGGAGCCAGGCAGCAGCCTGCGTCCTCGCCCGCGCGGGCGGCCACGACTGTTCGGTCACCGTCAACACCACGAGCCCGACGTCATGACCGCCATCGCCTCACTGCGTCCGCGCCGTGGCCGCAACGTCGAGCTCCTGCTGCTGCTGTTCGCCGCCGGCATCGTCACCCTCGCCTACTGCAACGTCGAGTTCGCCGTCCACGACAGCCTGCCGCCCGACCTGCTCTACGGCGTCGCGGGGTTGGTGGCGATCGCCCTCGCCTTCCACGTCGTCCTGCGGCTGCGGGCCCCGTATGCCGACCCGGTCCTCCTGCCCGTCGCGACCCTGCTCAACGGGCTGGGCCTGGTGATGATCCACCGGCTCGACCTCGCCAAGGGGCGCAGCCTCGGCGACGGACTGGCGCTCAAGCAGCTGACCTGGACCGCGCTGGCGGTGGCCATCGCGCTCGGGGTCCTGTTCGTGCTTCGCGACCACCGGATGCTGCGCCGCTACACCTTCGTCGCGGCCCTCACCGGCTTCGTCCTGCTCGTGCTCCCGCTCGTTCCCGGCATACGGCACCCCGTCCTCGGGGCCCAGATCTGGATCAAGCTCGGCCCGTTCACGTTCCAGCCCGGCGAGGTAGCCAAGATCGTCCTCACGATCTTCTTCGCGTCCTATCTCGTTCGCACCCGTGACGCCCTCTCGGTGGCCGGCCGAAAGTTCCTCGGCCTCACCCTGCCGCGGGCCCGGGACCTCGGCCCGATCATCGTCGCCTGGCTGCTGTCGATCGGCGTCCTCGTCTTCGAGAACGACCTGGGGACCTCGCTGTTGTTCTTCGGCCTGTTCGTCGCCATGCTCTACGTCGCCACCGAGCGGATCTCGTGGATCGCCATCGGCCTGATCATGTTCAGCGCCGGTGCCTACGTCGCCTATCTGCTCGTCGGGCACGTGCAGACCCGGGTCCTGCTCTGGCTGCACACGTTCTCGCCCGAGGCGCTGCAGCGGTCCGACCAGCTGGCCAAGGGCCTGATGGGCATGGCGAGCGGCGGGATGTTCGGCACCGGCCTGGGCCAGGGCCGCCCCGACATCACCTACTTCGCCGAGTCCGACTTCATCGTGCCCAGCTTCGGGGAGGAGATCGGCCTGATCGGGCTGATGGCGATGCTCCTTCTCTATGCAATCCTCGTCGAGCGCGGACTGCGGACCGCGATCGGCGTCCGCGACGGGTTCGGCAAGCTGCTCGCGACCGGGCTGTCCTTTTCCGTCGCCCTCCAGTGCTTTGTCGTCGTCGGAGGGGTCACCCGGGTCATCCCGCTCACCGGCCTGACCATGCCGTTCCTGTCCGCCGGCGGCTCCTCCCTGCTCGCGAACTGGACCCTCGTGGCCCTGCTGCTGCGGATCAGTGACCAGGCCCGTCGCCCGCTGCCCGAAGCCGCCGCACCCTCACCGCGCTCCGCCGAGGACACCCAGGTCGTGAGGGTGCGATGAACAGCCCGATCCGACGGCTGTCCGTCCTCGTCGCCTTTCTCTTCGCCTGCCTGCTCGTCTCGACGACCACGATCCAGTTCGCCCTGGCCACCTCGCTCAACGCCCGCCCCGACAACCGCCGGACCCTGCTGTCGACGTTCGGGCGCGAGCGCGGCCAGATCCTCGTCGGCGGCAAGCCGATCGCCGCGTCGGTCCCGAGCAACGACGAGTACGACTGGCAGCGCACCTACACCGACGGTGCCCTCTATGGGCATCTTACCGGCTACTACTCCTTCCTCTACGGGGCCGGCGGTGGCCTGGAGGGCTCGGAGAACGACCTGCTCTCCGGGAGCAGCGAGAAGCTGTTCTACAAGCGGATCACCGACATGATCACCGGCAAGAAGCCGCACGGCGCCAGCCTCGAGCTGACCATCAACCCGGCCGCCCAGAAGGCCGCCGATGCTGCCCTCGGCAGCCAGCGGGGGGCTGCCGTGGCGATCGACCCCAGGACCGGCGCAATCCTGGCCCTCGTCAGCCACCCGGCATACGACCCGACCGTGCTGGCCAGCCACAACACCGACGCGACGGTGAAGGCGTGGACGCAGCTCAACGCCGACAAGACCCAGCCGATGGTCGACCGGGTCATCGCCGGCAACCTCTATCCGCCGGGGTCGACGTTCAAGTTGGTCACCGCGGCCGCCGCGCTGAGCAGCGGCACCTACACGCCCGACAGCGTGCTGCCCGGCCCGGCGGTCCTCGACCTCCCGCAGACCTCGGTCGGCCTGCCCAACGAGGGACACCGACCCTGCTCGAGCACCGGCAAGGTGACCCTGGCCGATGCGCTACGGATCTCGTGCAACCCGGCGTTCGGCTGGCTCGGCATGCAGATCGGTGCCGCTGCCCTGCGGGCGCAGGCCGCCAAGTTCGGCGTCGGGGACAGCCTCGCCATCCCGATGCGGGTCACCCCGAGCAGCGTCCCGGCGCAGCTGAACGAGCCCCAGCTCGCGCAGTCGGCCATCGGCCAGTACGACGTCCGGATGACGCCACTCCAGGTGGCCATGATCTCCGCGGGGATCGCCAACGACGGTGTCGTCATGAAGCCCTACCTCGTCAAGGCTGCCGTCGTCGACTCGAACCTCAGCGTCGTGGACGCGGCCACACCGACCCGGTTGACCGAGGCGGTCACCCCTGAGGTCGCCCACGAGCTGCGCCAGATGATGATCAGCGTCGTCACCTCCGGCACGGGCACCGCGGCCCAGATCCCCGGTGTCGTCGTGGCGGGCAAGACCGGGACGGCCGAGCACGCCGTCGGCGCCAACCCGCATGCCTGGTTCACCGGGTTCGCCCCGGCCGTCGACCCGCAGGTCGCTGTCGCCGTCGTCGTGGAGGACGGCGGCACCGCCGGCAGTGAGGCATCCGGTGGCGCGGTCGCCGGACCGATCGCCAAGGCCATCATGAGGGCGGTGCTGGGCTTGTGAGCCAACAGCGACGACCGGCACACACGGCATACCAGATTCAGGGCCGGGGCCAGCTGCCCCGGTGTGGGAAGGGAACAGCGTGACTGCGACACCGCGGCTGCTCGGCGGCCGCTACGAGGTGGGCGAGCTGCTCGGCCGGGGTGGAATGGCCGAGGTCCACAAGGGCTACGACACCAGGCTGGGACGGGACGTGGCGATCAAGCTGCTGCGCTCGGACCTGGCGAGGGACCCCTCGTTCATCGGCCGGTTCCGGCGGGAGGCGCAGTCGGCGGCCGGGCTGAACCACGCCTCGATCGTGGCCATCTACGACTCCGGCGAGGACCACCTCACCGAGACCGGCGGGGCGTCGGTGTCCGTGCCGTTCATCGTCATGGAGTACGTCGAGGGGCGGACCCTGCGGGAGCGGCTCACCGATGTCGGCCACCTCGAGCCCAAGGAGGCCGCCAGGGTCACCGAGGGGGTCCTTGATGCGCTCGCCTACAGCCACCGGGCCGGGATCGTGCACCGCGACATCAAGCCGGCCAACGTCATGATCAACGGTGATGGCCAGATCAAGGTCATGGACTTCGGCATCGCTCGGGCCATCGCCGACAGCCAGGCGACGATGACCCAGACCCACGCCGTCATCGGTACCGCCCAGTACCTCTCCCCCGAGCAGGCTCAGGGGCTGCACGTCGATGCCCGCTCGGATCTGTACTCCACCGGCTGCATGCTCTTCGAACTGCTCACCGGCCGGGCCCCCTTCCTTGGCGAGACCCCGGTGTCGATCGCCTACCAGCACGTCGGCGAGGCTGCCCCCAAGCCGTCGGCCTCGGTGGCCGACGTGCCCGAGTCGTTCGACGCGGTGGTCGCGCACGCCCTCGTCAAGGACCGAGAGGGCAGGTACCAGACGGCCGAGGACTTCCGCGCCGACCTGCTCAAGGCCCGGCTCGGTCGGCCGGTGAGTGCGGCCGCGGCCGGATCAGTGGCCACGAGCGCGGACGAGGCGACCCAGGTGGTCCCGACGTCGGCCGCTGCCGCTGCCGGGGCCGTCGGCGTCGGCGTCATGGCGGGCGGCATGCCGACCGAGGTGTATGCCGCGCAGTCGGTCCCACCGACGGGGACGAACGGCAACACGGCGGGACTGCCGCCCATCGGGCACGACCCGGACAGGGACCCGGACAAGCGTCGGGTCGGTGCCTATGTGCTGCTCACCCTGGCCGTGCTGGCCGTCATAGGCGGGCTGATCTTCGCCGGCGTGACCTATCTGGACAACAACAAGTCGGCGGCGCCACCGGCGAAGGTCCTCGTGCCCAAGGTGATCGGCCTCCAGCAGGCCGTCGCCCAGCAGACGCTGACCGACAGCCACCTGCGGATGCAGCCCAACCCGACGGCGAGCGACAAGCCGAAGGGCGAGGTCATCTCCCAGAGCCAGGACCCGGGCGCCAAGGTCGACCCCAACACGATCATCGACGTCGAGGTGTCCGCCGGTCCGGGCTCGGTCTCGATTCCCGACGTGTCGGGCCTGTCGGTCGACGAGGCGACCCAAAAGCTCACCATTGCCCCCTACAACTTCGTCATTGCAGCCCAGAAACAGGACAAGAACGACTCGACGTTCGACAAGGGCATGGTCGACTCGACGGTCCCGGCCGCGGGGCAGGACACCGCTCCGAACTCGACGATCACCCTCGTCGTCTCCAGCGGCAAGGTGACCGTGCCGGATGTGAGGGGCAAGAACTCCTCGGCGGCCTACAGCGCGCTGCTGGCGGCCGGGCTGACCCCGAAGGTGGTCCAGAAGGAGTCACCGGAGACCCAGGGAACCGTGATCGACCAGTCCCCCAAGAGCGGCCTGCTCGACCGGGACGCCACCGTGACGATCACCGTCGCCATCCCGGTCACCCCGACCCAGCCGCCGACGACACCGAGCGACACCGCCACGTCGACCGGCACCAGCACCAGCACCGGCACCCCCACCACGACCGGCACGGGGACGAGCCCACCGCCAACCCCTTAGGCGGAGCCGACGAGGGGGGACAGCCCGTGCGAGGCCTTGACCGCATCCGGCATACCGGTGAGGACGAGCCAGTTGGCGAGCAGCCGGTGGCCGCCGACGGTCAGCACCGACTCGGGGTGGAACTGCACGCCGTGGAGCGGCAGCTCGCGGTGCCGGACGGCCATGATGATGCCGCTGTCGGTGTGGCCGTTGGCGAAGAGGGTGTCCGGCAGGGTGGGCGGGTCGATCGTCAGGGAGTGGTAGCGGGTCGCCGTGAACGGGCTCGCCAACCCCGCGAGAACTCCGCTCCCGTCGTGGATGACCTCGGAGGTCTTGCCGTGGACCAGCTCCGGCGCCCGGCCGACGGTCGCGCCCATGACGACCGCGAGCGCCTGGTGCCCGAGGCAGACCCCGAGCATCGGCTGGGCCCGCTCGGCACACGCCTCGATCATCGCCATCGACACCCCGGCCTCCTCCGGCGTTCCCGGACCGGGAGAGACCAGCACCCCGTCGTAGGCCACCGCCTCGCCGGGCGTGACGGCATCGTTGCGCACGACGTGGCAGTCGGCGCCCAGCTGCTCGAGGTAGCCGACAATGGTGAAGACGAAGCTGTCGTAGTTGTCGACGACCAGGATGCGGCTCACGGGGCAGATTCTCCCATCAGTCGCCGCCCACCGTGACGTCGTTGAACGGCAGGTGCGTCGCCGGCCTCAGCTGCCCGTCGCGGCATACGTCATCTTGATCGATCCGGAGAAGGCGGGGAAGGTGAGGTTGCTCGAGGTCTTGACGTCATAGCCGAGCTGGGCGACGGCGACGTACTGGCGGTAGAGGCTCACCTGGGGGTCGGTGTCGAGCGCAGTGGACAGCGCCGACCGGTCGCCGATCGCCCGGATGACGAACGGTGGGGAGTAGACCCGGCCCTGCAGGATGAGCGTGTTGCCGACACAACGGACCGCGCTGGTGGAGATCACCCGCTGGTCCATGAGCATCATCGCCTCGGCGCCCCCGCGCCAGAGCGCGTTGACGACGGCCTGGACGTCCTGCTGATGGACGACGATGTCGTCGACGCCGAGACCGTCGGGGATCTGGTCGCCGCGCAGGGGGGAGTCGGTGAGGCTGACCGTGATCCCCGGACCCTGGACCCGGGTGCGGCCGACCTGGACCGCGAGGGCGTCGGCCTCGGTCTGCAGCCGCTTGAGGTCCGCGTCGAACGGCGCCGAGGACTTCTCCAACGCATCGACCTTGGCCTGGGCAGAGTCCAGCTGGGCGGCGAGCGACTTGTTGGAACGGGTCTGCTTGCGGATCAGGTCGGGCAGGTTGGCGGTCGCCGAGCGCAGGTCGGCACCCTTGGCAGCGTGC
>JBDTBX010000100.1:0-10259 GCA_039923915.1 Nostocoides sp.
CGCGCCCGCGAACATGCGCGGGCGCGTCTCCTCGGCCTACGGCTCGGCCTTCCTCCTCGGCGGGATCGGCGGACCCGTCGTCGGTGGGACCCTGGGCGGGTTCGGCCTGCGCGTCCCCTTCATCGCCTATGCCGTGCTCCTGCTCGTCGCGGCTGCCCTCGTGGCGGTCTTCATCAGCGGATCGGCCCTGCGCCCCCCACCCGACGCGCCCGTGCTGCCCGTCATGACCTTTCGGCACGGCTGGCGGGACAGCGCCTACCGGGCCAGCCTCGGCTCCAGCTTCGCCAACGGCTGGGGCAACTTCGGGGTCCGCAACGCGATCGTCCCGCTCTTCGTCGTTGCTGCGATCGGCAGGCAGCCCTGGCTCGTCGGGACCGTGCTCGCGACCTTCGCGGCGGGCAACGCGGTCGGACTGACCCTTGCCGGCCGGCTCTCCGACCACCGCGGCCGGCGGCCGTTCATCGTGGCCGGTCTCGTCGTCAGCGGGCTGGCCACCCTGGTGACCGGTCTGGCGACGAGCCTGCCAGCCCTGCTCGCGATCTCGGTCGTCGCCGGACTGGGTGCCGGGACCCTGGCACCGGCCCAGCAGGCTGCCGTCGCCGACATCGTCGGACGCGAGCGCAACGGCGGTCCGGCCCTCGCGGCATACCAGATGTTCTCCGACGCCGGTGGGATCATCGGGCCGGTCGTCGCCGGACTGCTCGTCGACCACGGCTCGTACGGGCTCGCCTTCGGCGCGTCAGGAGTGCTCACGGTCCTGGCGGCCATTCCGTGGCTGCGGGCCCGGGAGACGCTCAGTCGCTGAGCTGGACGACGACCGGGGCGTGGTCACTGGCGCCCTTGCCCTTGCGTTCCTCGCGGTCGATCGCCGCCCCCTCCACCCGGTCGGCGAAGGCGGGGTTGCCCAGGATGAAGTCGATCCGCATCCCGCGGTTCTTCTGGAAGCGCAGCTGCTGGTAGTCCCAGTAGGTGTAGACCTTCGGGCCGGGCGTGTGGGCGCGCGCCACGTCGACGAAGCCGGCATCGAGGACGCCCTGGAAGCCGGCCCGCTCGGCTGGTGAGACGTGTGACTTGTCCTCGTAGAACTCCATCGACCAGACATCCTCGTCGTGGGGCGCGATGTTCCAGTCACCCATGATCGCCGTCGGGGTCGGTGCGGGCGACCAGCCCTTCGCACTGGCTGCGAGCTGGCGCAGCCACTCCACCTTGTAGGCCATGTGCGGGTCCTCCAGCTGCCGACCGTTGGGCACGTAGACCGACCAGACGCGCACGCCCCCGCACGTCGCGCCGATGGCTCGCGCCTCGGTGACGAGCGGCTCGCCCCACTGGGGTGCGCCGTCGAAGCCGACCCGGACATCCTCGAGCCCGACCCGGGAGGCGATGGCGACGCCGTTCCACTGGTTGAGGCCGTGGTGGGCGACCTCGTAGCCCAGCGCCTGCAGGGTCAGGTACGGGAACTGGTCCTCGCGGGCCTTGGTCTCCTGCATGGCCAGGACGTCCACATCGGTCCGCCGGAGCCAGTCCTCCACCCGGTCGATGCGGGAGCGGATCGAGTTGACGTTCCAGGTGGCGATGCGCACGACCTGACCCTAACTCGTGGGGACCTTGCGACTCACTGACGCGGTGGGCGACGGGGGCGGCAGGATGGGCGAGGTGATGGAGTCGGTCGACGACCACTTCGGCCGCCGGGTCCGGGAGTGGCAGGCAGGGGAGCCGGTATGCCGTGCGCCCGGGTCGGCGTCCGACCGCTCGGTCAGTGACGGGGACCTGCTCGCCCTGTTCGCCGCCCAGCTCACGTCGCGGCACCTCGACTTCGCGGCCCGCATCCTGCAAGCCGCGGGCGAGGGGTTCTACACGATCGGGTCGGCGGGCCATGAGTCCAACGCCGCGGTGGCCCTGGCCCTGCGCCCGACCGACCCGGCGCTCCTGCACTACCGCTCGGGCGGGTTCTACTGCGCCCGGGCCGGCCAGGTCGAGGGCCATGACCCAGCCCGGGACACCCTGTTGTCGGTCCTTGCCTCGGCCGACGACCCCATCTCCGGCGGTCGACACAAGGTGTTCGGCCACCACGACCTCGCGATCATCCCGCAGACCTCGACCATCGCCTCGCACCTGCCGCGCGCACTCGGTCTCGCCTTCGCGCACGAACGGGCGCACGGGTGGGGCCGACCCGACGAGTGGCCGGCCGATGCCGTGGTGGTCGCCAGCCTCGGCGACGCGAGCCTCAACCACTCCACGGCTGTCGGCGCGCTCAACGCCGCCGGGCACGCCATCCACCAGGGTGTCCCCATCCCGTTGCTCGTCCTCGTCGAGGACAACGGCATCGGCATCAGCGTGAAGAGCCCTGCGGGCTGGACCGATTCGGCCGTCGCGCGGCTGGACCGGTTCGCCCTCTTCTCCGCCGACGGCGCCAACCCGGTCGGATCGCTCGCTGGTGCTCGCGCCGCCGTCGCACGGGTCCGAACCACGCGCCGGCCCGCGGTCCTCCATCTGCGTACGGTCCGGTTCATGGGGCACGCCGGGTCCGACGCCGAGGTGGCCTACCGCTCCGGCCGGGAGATCGCTGCGGACCACAACCGAGATCCACTGTTGGCGACGGCCGCCGAGCTGGTCACCCGCGGAGTGCTGACCCCGACCGAAGTCGTCGAGCGCTACGAGATCGAGCGGTCCCGGATCACCGACCTGGCGGCAGAACTCGTGCCGACCCGCCGACTGGGGACCGCTGCCGAGGTCGCCGCGCCGCTGACGGCCCGGCGCGACGAGGAGGCCCGGCGGCTGGCACTGGTGGCGGCGGCCGACCGTGCAGCCCGGTTCGGCGGCAAACTGCCCGAGAGCTCCGGCCCCCTCACCCTCGCCCAGTCGCTCAACGCCGCCCTCACCGACCTGCTCGCTGCGCACCCGCAGGCGATGGCGTTCGGGGAGGACGTCGCGGTCAAGGGCGGCGTCTACGGGGTGACCCGTGGCCTGCGCCGAACCTTCGGTGCGGCAAGAGTCTTCGACACGCTCCTCGACGAGCAGACCATCCTCGGGACGGCCCTGGGCTCGGCGTTGGCTGGGTTGCTGCCGATCCCGGAGATCCAGTACCTCGCCTACCTGCACAACGCCGAGGACCAGCTCCGCGGCGAGGCGGCCACCCTGGCGTTCTTCAGCAACGGCCAGTACACCAACGGGATGCTCGTCCGGATTCCCGGGCTCGCCTACCAAAGGGGTTTCGGCGGCCACTTCCACAACGACAACTCGCTCGCCGTCCTGCGCGACATCCCCGGCATCGTCGTCGGCATCCCCTCCTCGCCGGCCGAGGCGCCCGGGATGGTCCGCGCCATGGCGGGGTTGGCGCTCGCCGAGGGCCGGGTCTGCGTCCTCGTCGAGCCGATCGCGATCTACCACGCGCGCGACATCCTCCCCGGTGACGGGGCGGCGACGGCGCCGTATGCCGCGCCGTCCACCTGGGCGCAGGACCTCCCGATGCGCGACGAGGGAGTCCTGCTCGCCGACGGCTCTGCGGGCGAAGAGCCGGCCGACGTCCTCGTCATCACCTTCGGCAACGGGGTCGGGATGACCCGCAGGGCCCTCGCCGCGTTCACAACTGCACAATTGCTACCGTCCACACCGCAGCAATTGGGGCGTTGTGAACGTGGGCGGGCCCCGCGGGTGGACGTCTACGACCTGCGCTGGATCGCACCACTTCCGGCGGATCACCTTGCCCGCATTGCCGATGCGTATGCCGCGGTGCTCGTCGTGGACGAGACGCGCCGTTCCGGGGGCGTGAGTGAGGGCGTGGTGACGGCCCTCGTCGATCGGGGCTACCGCGGCATCATCCGGCGGGTCACGAGCGAGGACTCGGTGATCGCGCTCGGCCCCGCGGCGGCGGCCGTCCTGCTCGGCGAGGCCGACATCGTTCGGGCCCTTGTTGACATGCGAGCAATCCCCGACCTCCGGGCAGACTGGACCTGCACCGACCCACCCTTGGAGAACAGATGACCGACCGCACGAGCCTTCCCGCCCCAGGCGCCCTGCGCGCTCTTGCCGAGGAGGCCGCCCGGGCCTGCGGCGTCGACGTGACCGCGCACGCCGGTGAGCACGAAGGCCGGACGCCGATCACCGGCCAGCCGGTCAGCGCGCTCACCTGGGCCACCCCGGCCGAGGTCGGCGCCGCCGTCGAGCGGGCGCACGCCGCATACCTTCAATGGCGCGACGTCCCCGCTCCGGTCCGCGGCAACCTCGTCAAGCGGCTCGGTGAGCTGCTCACCGAGCACAAGGCCGATCTCGCCACGCTCGTCAGCATCGAGGCCGGCAAGGTCACCTCCGAGGCGCTCGGCGAGGTGCAGGAGATGATCGACATCTGCGACTACGCCGTCGGGCTGTCGCGGCAGCTGTTCGGCCGGACCATGACCTCCGAGCGGCCCGGCCACCGGCTGATGGAGACGTGGCACCCGCTCGGCGTCGTCGGCGTGATCAGCGCCTTCAACTTCCCGGTCGCCGTCTGGTCGTGGAACACCGCCCTCGCCCTCGTCTGTGGCGACTCCGTCGTCTGGAAGCCGTCCGAGCAGGACCCGCTCTGCGCGCTCGCCGCGAATGCGTTGCTGCAGAAGGCGGTGGACGACTGCGGCGCGCCCGTCGACCTGAGTCAGGTCGTCCTCGGCGGCGCCGATGTCGGTCAGGCGCTCGTCGACCACCGCCTCGTCGCGCTGCTCTCGGCGACCGGCTCGACCCGGATGGGCCGTGAGGTCGGACCGCGCGTCGCCGGCCGGTTCGGCCGTGTCCTGCTCGAGCTCGGCGGCAACAACGCCGCGATCGTCACGCCCTCCGCGGACCTTGACCTCACGACCCGCGGCATCGTCTTCGCTGCCGCCGGCACGGCCGGGCAGCGCTGCACGTCGATGCGGCGCGTCATCGTCCACTCCTCGGTCGCCGACGCCGTCGTCGAGCGGGTCGCCGCGGCCTACGACAAACTCCCGGTCGGCGACCCCATGGCGGAGGGCACGCTCGTCGGGCCGCTCGTCAACAGCCGTGCGTATTCCGCGTTCACAGCGGCCATCGCGGACGCGCAGGCAGTCGGCGGCACGGTGGTGACCGGCGGGGAGCGCGAGCTCGCCGCCGCGGCCGATGGTGCGTACTACGTCCGGCCTGCCGTCCTCCGGATGCCCGGTCAGGTCGACGTCGTCGAGCGTGAGACCTTCGCGCCGCTGCTCTACGTGATGACCTACGACACGCTGGAGGAGGCCATCGCGCTCAACAACGCAGTGCCGCAGGGGCTTTCGTCGGCGATCTTCACACAGGACCAGGCGGAGGCAGAATGGTTCATGGCAGCTGCAGGGTCGGACTGCGGGATCGTCAACGTCAACATCGGCACGTCGGGCGCCGAGATCGGCGGCGCGTTCGGAGGGGAGAAGGAGACTGGTGGCGGCCGCGAGTCCGGCTCGGACGCCTGGCGTGCCTACATGCGACGCGCGACGAATACCGTCAACTACTCCGGCCAGCTCCCCCTCGCTCAGGGCGTCACCTTCGACGTCTGACCCCTGGGCCTGCCACCACTACAGCCAACGTCAACGTCAACGGAGACACCATGAGCCAAGCCCAGTCGCCCTTCGAGCTCTTCGGCATCGACGCCCTCCTCACCGAGGAGGAACGCGACATCCGCGACACGGTGAAAACCATGGTGGACAGCCAGATCCGGCCGTACATCGCGCAGTGGTACGAGTCGGGCGAGTTGCCCGCCCGCGACCTGGCCAAGGAGCTCGGCAAGGTCGGCCTGCTGGGCATGCACCTCGAGGGCTACGGCTGCGCGGGCACCAGCTCCACGGCATACGGGATCGCCTGTCTCGAGCTCGAAGCCGGTGACTCCGGCGTGCGGTCCCTCGTGTCCGTGCAGGGTTCGCTCGCGATGTTCGCCATCCACCACTTCGGCAGCGACGAGCAGAAGGACCAATGGCTACCGCGGATGGCGACCGGGGAGGTGATCGGCTGCTTAGGACTCACCGAACCCGACTTCGGCTCCAACCCGGCGGGTATGCGCACCCGCGCCCGCCGCGAGGGCGATGACTGGGTCCTCGACGGCACGAAGATGTGGATCACCAACGGCTCGATCGCCGACGTCGCGGTCGTGTGGGCCCACACCGACGAGGAGGACGGCGCACGCGGCATACGCGGGTTCGTTGTTCCCACAACGACATCTGGCTTCTCGGCCCCCAAGATCACCGGCAAGATGTCCCTTCGCGCATCGGTGACCTCAGAGCTCGTCCTGGACGGCGTCCGGGTGCCGGCATCGGCAATGCTGACCACGGCGCGCGGCCTCGGCGGTCCGCTCTCGTGCCTCACCGAGGCGCGGTTCGGGATCATCTTCGGCGCGCTCGGCGCGGCTCGTGACTGCCTCGAGACCGCCATCGCCTATGCCGGGACGAGACAGGTCTTCGACCGCCCGATCGCGGGCTACCAGCTCACCCAGGCCAAGCTCGCCAACATGAGCCTCGAGCTCGGCAAGGGCATGCTGCTCGCGCTGCACCTCGGCCGGGCCAAGGACGAGGGTCGCCTCAAGCCCGAGCAGGTGTCGCTCGGCAAGCTCAACAACGTCCGCGAGTCGATCGCCATCGCCCGCGAGTGCCGCACGATCCTCGGCGCCAACGGGATCTCGGGGGAGTACCCGATCATGCGGCACGCGGCCAACCTGGAGTCGGTGCTCACCTACGAGGGCACCTCCGAGGTGCACCAGCTCGTCATCGGCCAGGCCCTCACCGGAGTGGCCGCCTTCCGTGGGTGACGTCGTGGGCCACTGAGCACCCGCTCGCCGCTTCGCCGCCGGGCCGAGCCATCTGCTTTGCCGCGGGTCGGGTGTTCGTTGCGAGGCGGATGGGAGCGCCTCGTTAGTCTCCTATGCCGTGAGCACCTCTGACCCGAGCACCTCAAGTACCCCCGACATCGCGGCCGACCGTGCGCGCCTGCTCGACATCGTCACGGCCAAGGCGATCGTCCACGGCAAGGTGACCCTGTCCAGCGGGAAGGAGGCCGACTTCTACGTGGACCTTCGCCGGATCACCCTCGACGGCGAGGCCGCGCCGCTCGTCGGTCGGGTCATGCTCGACCGGGTCAAGGACCTCGACTTCGACGCCGTTGGTGGACTCACCCTCGGCGCCGACCCCGTCGCCACCTCGATGCTGCACGCCAGCGCCGCCGCCGGGCGGCGGCTCGACGCGTTCGTCGTCCGCAAGGCCGGCAAGGCGCACGGCCTCCAGCAGCGGATCGAGGGCCCCAGCATCACCGGCCGCCGGGTGCTCGTCGTCGAGGACACGAGCACGACCGGCGCCTCCCCCCTCGAGGCGGTCGCGGCGGTCCGCGAGGCCGGCGCCGAGGTCGTGGGGGTCGCCACCATCGCCGACCGGGCCACCGGGGCAGCCGAGATCTTCGCCGAGGCGGGTCTGGACTACCGGTTCGTGTACGACGTACGAGAACTCGGACTGGCCTGACGCCCGCGCGTGACGGTGGCCCGGCCCGGGCTACCGACAACTGCCCGGCATACCGACGGAAAACCTCGGTAACCCGGGCAATTCTCGGGTGACCCGATATTTGCCGGAGGGAACTCGGGCTGGCCCCAGGTCGCTGAACCGGTGCGGTCCATCGCGGCACGCATAGGATCGAGATCGGACACAGTCACCTAGCGACAGGGGAAGCGCACGTGAAGGCGCTCATCATCGTTCTCGTCATCGTCGTGCTGCTCATGCTGGTGGCCGTGGGGATCTACAACGGCCTGATCAAGCTGCGCAACAGCGTCGAGGAGTCCTGGCGGCAGATCGACGTCGAGCTCAAGCGCCGGCACGACCTGATCGGCAACCTCGTCGAGACGGTCAAGGGGTATGCCGCGCACGAGCGGGGCACGCTGGAGGACGTCATGAAGGCCCGCAGCTCGGCCATGGCCGGCGGTCAGACGCCTGGCCAGCAGGCCCAGAGCGAGGGCATCCTCACCCAGGCGCTCGGCCGCCTCATCGCGGTCGCCGAGGCCTACCCCGACCTCAAGGCCAACCAGAACTTCCTCGCACTCCAGACCGAGCTCACCGGCACCGAGGACCGGATCGCCTCGGCCCGGCGCTACTACAACGCCGTCGTCAAGGAGCTCAACACCAAGGTCGAGACGGTTCCCAGCAACATCGTCGCCGGCCTGTTCGGCGTCAAGCGGGCGGAGTACTTCGAGGTCGAGGGCGAGGAGCGCGACCCCGTCACCGTCGACTTCGGGCAAAGAGGTTCCACGATCCCGCCGCCGCAGTCGTATGCCGGTTCGGACGCTCCGCAGGTGAACCCGCCGAGCGCGCCCGCCCCGTCTCCGTCCCCGACCCAGCTCCAGCCGCCGATCCAGCAGCCCCCGCCGGCCTGACCGGCATACGCGAATCGACCACTCCCGCAAGGAACCCAACATGTCAGCCACAGACGACGCCGCAGCCGTCGCCCCGCTCCAGCCCCCCGCCGAGACCCTCACTCTCACCGCGCCCGAGGCGCCCGAGACGGTCGTGGAGACCCAGGCGCCCAGGATGGCGCCCCAGGTCGCTGCCGAGGCGGTCCCCGGGCTCGACGCCAAGGTGGAGTCGTTCATGGCTGCCCTGACCAAGGCGGCGCCGCGCAGCCCCGAGTTCGCCAAGCAGGCCGACAACGTCCGGACGATGGGCGACGCCGACATCCGCCGCGCGGCCGAGACCTCCAACCGGCTGCTCGACAAACCGGTCCAGGCCCTCAAGGAGGGCGCGCTCGCGCAGGGCAGCCAGGTCGGCAAGACCCTGCTAGACCTGCGCCGCACCGTGGAGGACCTGGACCCCAGCCGGATGGCCGGGGGCCGCAAGATTCTGGGGATGATCCCGTTCGGGGACAGGGTCACCGACTACTTCCGCCGCTACCAGTCGGCCCAGACCCAGCTCAACGGCATCCTGCACAGCCTACGCAACGGCCAGGACGAGCTGACCAAGGACAACGTCGCCCTCAACCTGGAGAAGACCAATCTCTGGGGCACGATGGGCCGGCTCAACCAGTACATCTACATCGCCGAGCGGCTCGACACCAAGCTCGCGGCGCGGATCGCCGAGCTCGAGGTGAGCGACCCCGAGACCGCCACGTCGCTGTCCCAGGACGTGCTGTTCTACGTCCGGCAGAAGCACCAGGACCTGCTCACCCAGCTCGCCGTGTCGATCCAGAGCTACCTGGCGATCGACATCATCATCAAGAACAACATCGAGCTGATCAAGGGCGTCGACCGGGCCTCGACGACGACCATCTCGGCGTTGCGCACGGCGGTCATCGTCGCCCAGGCGCTCGGCAACCAGAAGCTCGTCCTCGACCAGATCACCGCCCTCAACAGCACGACGTCGAGCATGATCCAGCGCACCTCGGAGATGCTGCGCGACAACTCGGCCAAGATCCAGGAGCAGGCGGCGTCCTCGACGATCGGGGTCGCCGAGCTGCAGGCGGCCTTCCAGAACATCTACGCCACCATGGACTCGATCGACCAGTTCAAGCTCAAGGCCCTGGACACCATGGCCCAGACGATCGGTGTCCTGGAGACCGAGGTCGACAAGTCCAAGGAGTACCTCGCCCGGGTGCAGACCCAGGACGCCCGCGGCACCCAGAACCTCGACCTCGACGGCGCCTGAGCCCCGGTGGGTCTCTGGGACTGGTTGCGTGGGGAGCCCAAGCCCCCCGAGTCCAGCGTGCCCGCGCCGCCCACCGAAGCCGACGTCCTGGCCGCCCTCGACGGGGTGGGCGCCGCCCTCGTCGCTGCCCACGCCTCACCGCTCATCCGCTCCCGCGTGCTGCGGATCGACCGCCTTGTCCGGGCCACGCTGCCGCGTCTCGCCTCGCTCGGGCTGGGCAGCGCCGATGCGTATGCCGTGGTCGCGACGGCCACGAGCTACCTCCCCGAGGCGGTGGCCGGCTACCTCCGGTTGCCGCGCGACTGGGCCGACACGCGCCCGATCGACGCCGGCCGGACCGCCCTGATGATGCTCGTCGACCAGCTCGAGCTGCTCGGCGCGACGATGGCCAAGGTCCTGGACGCGGCCACCCGGTCCGACGCCCAGGCGCTCATCGCCCACGGCCGGTTCCTCGAGGCGAGGTTCGGGTCGCCGAGCAGCGGCGGGGTCCTCGACCTCACATCGGGAACCACTGACCCAGCCGCTTCGTCTGAACCGGCACCACCGTCGGCGGGCCGCGCGAGCGTGCCTCCGACGGTGTCGTCGACGTCGACGTCGCCGTCGACGTCGACGTCGACCAACAGCCTTGACCTG
>JBDTBX010000101.1:0-2752 GCA_039923915.1 Nostocoides sp.
ACCTGGGTGGCCGTGGACGCGGACGGGCCGCAGTCTCTGACCCTGTCCTGGCGGCTGCGCGGGTTGGAGCACCCGTCCGACATCGCGGAGCGGCTGCCCAAGGTCCTCATCCACCGCAACGTCCCCGGCGAGCCGGTCCACGCCGTGCTCGAACGGCTCGACGACGCGTGGCAACGCTCCGCCGCACACGCGAGTTTCGGTGCGCGTCAACGGTTCGTGACGACGGCCTCGGTCCTGCGCGACGAGGGGCTGGGGGTGGTCGGCGGGCTGAGCCGGTGGCGGCTGGGTGAGTTGACGATCCGCTGGGCCGAGGTCGCCCCCGGCTCGCACTGAGACTCAGCGCTGGTAGTCGTCCTCGAGCCGGACGATGTCGGACTCGTCGAAGTCGCCGAAGCCGATCTCCAGGACGCGCGCCGGGTCGGTGCCCTCGTTGGCCATCCGGTGGGTGGCGCCGACCGGCACCCAGACCGACTCGCCACTCTGGGCCGACCGCTTGTCGTCGCCGACGGTCACGGTGAGCGGGCCGTCGACGATGAACCAGTACTCAGAGCGCTTGGCATGGGTCTGCAGCGAGAGCCGGTGGCCGGGCAGGACGGAGATGATCTTGACCGTGACCGGCTCACCCGAGGTGAACTGCCGGAAGTCGCCCCACGGGCGCACGGTGGCGAAGACTCCGTCGGTGGGGTCCTGATGGGCGATCATTGGTCCTCTTTGGGGGCGGTCGGGGGTCGAGAAGTCAGTGACGATTGTGCCGTATGCCGGACCGTGATCAGGCCCTGCTCGTCACCACGGGCCGTAGGGGCCTTGTCGCTGGCCACCCTTGCCGGTGACCTGCCGCAGGGCCGGCCTGACGTCGGCGAGGTAGACGCCGGCCGCGACGACCGCGAGCAGGCCGATGAAGCCTCCGATGACGTTGAAGATCGTGATGAAGCCGATGGCGACCGCGATGACGAGGATGACCAACCAGAACGGCTTGGTCCGCTTGCCCGCGGCCGGGAACGCGTCGGTCCGGTGGGTCACCGCGTCGACGAGCGCGTAGACCTCCATCGCCAGAGCCGCAACGCCGAGGACGAGCAGCACCCACCCCTGTGCGCTCCCGATCGCTCCCATGAGCCAATCCTAACCGGTCGCCCCGGGCCGGCTCACGCCTCGACGAGGATCGTGACCGGCCCGTCGTTGGTCAACTCCACGGCCATGTCGGCACCGAACCGGCCGGCCTCCACGTGAATCCCCTTGTCCCGCAATACCTTCACGAGAGCGTCGACAAGCGGCTCGGCCACCGGGCCCGCAGCGGCGGCGTTCCACGTCGGTCGGCGGCCCTCGCGGGTGTCGGCGTACAGCGTGAACTGGCTGACGACGAGGACCGGTGCGCCCGCGTCAAGGACGGACTGCTCGTCCCGCAAGATCCGCAGGTCGGCGATCTTGCGAGCGACCAGCTCGACCTGGGCCGGCCCGTCGCTGTGCGTCACGCCGATGAGAGCCACGAGGCCCGGCGCCGGGAGGATGCCGACGACCTCGCCGTCGACGACGACCCGGGCGCTCGTGCAGCGCTGGAGGAGGGCCCGCATGGACCGCTGTCAGATGCCTACGGCCACGAGCGCGCCGACCGGCTCGCCGTGCCCGAGGACGGGGCTGTTCTCGAGCTGCTCGTAGGCCAGTGACTCGACACCGAGGGACCGGAGGACAGCGGCCAGGATGACCGGCTTGGCGCGGGGCGTGCCGTCGACCACCTTGACCGCGACGCCACGACCGTCGGCGAGCCCCACGGCATACACGCTCTCCGCCCCGTCCTTGACGACCAGGCCCGGTGTCCTGGCCATCAGGGCCGTGACGTCGCGACCCGTGCCCCCGACGTACTCGGGGTGACTGCGCATGGCGTCGGCGACGGCCCGCTCGGGGCTGCCGTCGGCCGCGGCACCGAGTCGGCCGAAGGCGCGGGCCAGCCCGGCGAGGCTGATCGCCATGACCGGCGCGCCACAGCCGTCGACCGCCGTGGCGGCGACCGGCTCACCGGCGAGGTCGGCGATCGTTGCTGCGATGGCCTGCTGGAGCGGGTGGCCGGGGTCGCGGTAGGTCGCCACGTCCCAGCCGTTGACGACGCAGGTCGCCAGCATCGCCGCGTGCTTGCCGGAGCAGTTCTGGGCCACCGCCTCCGGCGCCAGGCCCTCGCGGATCCAGCGGTCGCGCTCGACGGCGTCGATCGGCAGGCTGGGCGTGTTCTGGAGGTGGTCGAGGTCGAGGCCGGCGCCGGCCAGAATGTCGCCGGCCGCCGCCTGGTGGAACGGCTCCCCCGAGTGGCTGGCACTGGCCAGGGCCAGCAGCCTGGGCTCCAGCCGAAGCCCGGCCCGGACCATCGCCAGGGCTTGGATCGGCTTGTTGGCCGAGCGTGGGAAGATCGGCTCGTCGACCGCGCCCCACGCCTTGTGGACCGTACCGTCAGCAGCGGTGACGGCCACGACGGCTCGGTGCACGGACTCGATGAACCCGCCGCGCACGAGGTGGGCGAGCACCGGTGCACCGGCCAGGACCGTCGGCGTTCCGTCGGGACCGAGCGGCTGGGTCGGGTGACCGGCCGGCTGAGTCGGGGGTTTGAGGGGCTGCGGCGTCGTCACGGTTCCCGAACCTATCGCGTCCGGGCGCGCGCCCAAGGGCGACGCCGCTGTGCGCACCCCTCCCGTCCCGTCCCCGCCCAGTCCCTGTCTCGCCCAGTCCCTGTCCCGCCCAGTCCCTGTCCCTGTCCCTGTCCCGCCCA
>JBDTBX010000102.1:0-3224 GCA_039923915.1 Nostocoides sp.
GTTGTCCATGAGCCGGCCCAGGATGACCTTGGAGACCTCCGAGAGGGACGCGAGGGCCTGGTCTCGCAGCAGGAGCGAGGCCGTGACCAGGTCGACGGTCGAGGGGTCGAGCTGGTCGGGGGTGGCCTCGAACTCGGTCGTCAGGGCGCGGGTCGAGGCGCGGGCTTGCCTGGCGTGCACCCTCACGATCGCATCCCGCGCCGACCACCAACCGGGCCCGTCCTGGATCCCCTCGCCGTCCAGGGTGGTCACCTCGCCCCAGCCGATGCCGAAGCGAACCTCGTACTCGGGCATGAGGTCAAGGTAGACCCGCACCGTTGCATCCAGGGCGTTGCCCAGTCGCGCGTAGGAACCCTGGAACTCGTCGCCGACGGTCACCGCCAACGGGGTGGCCGCCGGGATCACAGCATTGGTGCGCCGCAGGGCCGCCTTGAGCCGTGCGTGCAGGATCGCGCGGTCGGTGGCCTTTCGCGAGCCGACGAGGTCGCCGATGACGGTCGCTCTGGCCGCGACGGCAGGGCTGGTGGTGACAGTCACCAGACGAGCCTAGCGCTTCACTGTGTAGTGAATCAAGCTATAAACTTCAATCTATAACAAATGAAGTAGAGAGATGAATTCTCGATATCATCAACACACCACTTCACTAGCCCACATGTGAAGTTCACAGATCATGATCTCGCCGTCACGTGCGCAGATACGTGACGACGGCCCAGCCGTCGTGTTCCTCGCGTGCCTCCGCGCGCCAGTCGTCCATGACCCACTCGGGGAAGAAGGCGTCTCCCTCCGGCGCCTGGTCGACTTCAGTGAGCACCATGCGCACGGCATACGGCATCGCCTCGGCGTAGATCTGGCCACCCCCGGCCACGAAGACCTCGTCGCCCGGCCCGGCGAGCGCGAGCGCCTCGAGGAACGAGTGCGCGGTCTCGACCGCCTCGTGGTGCCAGGCGGGCGAGCGGGTCATGACGATCGTCCGCCGCCCGGGCAGGACCCGGCCGATCGAGTCGAAGGTCGTGCGGCCCATGACCAGCGTGTGCCCCATCGTCGTGTCCTTGAACCGGGCCTGCTCGCCGGGCAGGTGCCAGGGGATCGCGCCGTCATGGCCGATGACGCGGTTGCGTCCGAGCGCGGCGATGAGCGTGATCCGGGTCATGGACACACGGTATGCCGTCAGCGCCCCACCCGGTCGACCGATCAGACCGCGATCGGCGCCTTGATCGACGGGTGCGCCCCGTAGCCGACGAGCTCGAAGTCGCCCAGGTCGTAGGCGTCGATCGAGTCGCGAGGCGTGATCCGCATCTCGGGCAGAGCGAGCGGTTCGCGGGTCAGCTGGAGGTGCGCCTGCGCCAGATGGTTGGAGTAGAGGTGCGCGTCGCCGAGGGTGTGCACGAAGTCGCCCGGCTCGAGGTCGGTCTGCTGGGCGACGAGCATCGTGAGCAGGGCGTACGAGGCGATGTTAAAGGGCACCCCGAGGAAGATGTCGGCACTGCGTTGGTAGAGCTGGCAGGACAGCCGGCCGCGCCCGCCGTCGACGCCGGGGGAGACGTAGAACTGGAACATCGTGTGGCACGGCGGCAGTGCCATGTCGTCGACGTCGGCGACGTTCCACGCCGAGACGATGTGGCGCCGGCTGTCGGGGTTGGTGCGGATGCCCTCGATCACCGCCGCGATCTGGTCGACGTGCCGTCCGTCGGGTGTGGGCCAGCTGCGCCACTGGTAGCCGTAGACCGGCCCGAGGTTGCCCTCGGCATCGGCCCACTCGTCCCAGATCCGGATGCCCCGCTCCTGCAGCCAGCGCACGTTGGTGTCGCCGCGCAGGAACCACAGCAGCTCACCGATGATCGACCTCAGGTGCAGGCGCTTGGTCGTGAGCACCGGGAAACCGTCGGCCAGGTCGAAGCGCATCTGGTGACCGAAGACGCTGCGCGTGCCCGTGCCGGTCCGATCGGCCTTGTCGACGCCCGTCAGCAGGACGTGGTCGAGCAGGTCGAGGTACTGACGCATGGTCGGCAAGGTAGCACCGCCATCGGACAGCGATAACCTTCCCGTATGCCGTCTCCCACCTCTGCCTTCGGCCGCGTCGCCTCGGCGATGGTCACCCCGATGACGGCCGACGGGTCGCTCGACCTGCCCGCCGCCCAGCGGCTCGCCACCCGCCTCGCCGACCACGGCCACGACGGCCTCGTCGTGAGCGGAACGACCGGCGAGGCCCCCACGACGACCGACGCCGAGAAGGCCGCCCTGATCCGCGCCGTCGTGGAGGCGGTCGGCGACCGGGTCCGGATCACGGCAGGAGTCGGCAGCAACGACACCGCGCACACCCTGGAGTCGGCGCGTCAGGCAGCCGCTGCCGGAGCCCACGCCCTGCTCGCCGTGACGCCCTACTACAGCCGGCCCCCGCAGGCCGGCGTCGTCGCGCACTTCACGGCCCTGGCCGACGCGACCGACCTGCCCGTCATGCTCTACGACATCCCGGGCCGCAGCGGCATACCGCTCGCCCTCGAGACCCTCCTGGAGCTGGCCCAGCACCCGCGGATCCAGGCCGTCAAGGACGCCAAGGCCGACTACTGGCAGGCCTCCCGCGTCATGGCCGAGACCGACCTGCTCTGGTTCTCCGGCGACGACGCCGTCAACCTGCTCCACTTCGCCAACGGCGCGACGGGCTTCGTCGGCGTCACCTCCCAAGTCGCGCCCGGCCCGTATGCCGCGATGCTGGCTGCTGTCGACGCCGGCGACTTCGCCGAAGCGCGTCGACTGCACCGCTCGCTCGCACCACTGGTCGACGCCGTCATGAACATCACCCAAGGGGCAATCATGGCCAAGGCCACACTGCACACGCTCGGTGTCCTCGACACGGCATACGTCCGCCTTCCGCTCGTTGAGGCGACTCCCGAGCAACGCCGGGCCGTGGAGAAGGCCCTCGCGGAAGTTGGCATCGCGTGAGCCACCCGCACCCCGAGCTGTCCTTCCCCGGACCGCTGCGCGACGGTGCCGTGCGTGTCGTCGCTCTCGGCGGACTGGGCGAGGTCGGCCGCAACATGGCCGTCATCGAGCACAAGGGCCAACTGCTCATCGTCGACTGTGGCGTGCTGTTCCCCGACGACCACCACCCCGGCATCGACCTGATCCTGCCCGACTTCGAGTACATCGCCGACCGGCTCGACGACGTCCAGGCGGTCGTCCTCACCCACGGCCACGAGGACCACATCGGAGCCGTCCCGTTCCTG
>JBDTBX010000103.1:0-4084 GCA_039923915.1 Nostocoides sp.
CGGTCGAGCGCGGTCAGCAGGGCGTCGATCTCACCCGGGGTGTTGTATGCCGCGAGGCTGGCCCGGGTGGACGCGGTCGTCCCGAGCCGTCGGTGCAGCGGCCAGGCGCAGTGGTGCCCGACCCGGACGGCCACACCGGAGTCGTCCAGGATCTGCCCGACGTCGTGGGCGTGGACGCCATCGACGTCGAAAGCGACTGCGCCACCACGGTTTTCGGTGGTCGTCGGCCCGAGGACGCGCACCCAGGGGCGCTCGGCGAGGCCGGCCAACAGCTGCTCGGTGAGGGCGGTCTCGTGGGCGTGGACACGGTCCATCCCGAGGCCGTCGAGGTAGCGGACGGCGGCGCCCAGGCCGATGGCCTGGGCGGTCATCGGCACGCCGGCCTCGAACCGCTGCGGGGGTGCGGCATACGTGCTGGCTTCCATGCGAACGGTCTCGATCATCGAGCCGCCGGTGAGGAACGGGGGCAGCTTTTCGAGCAGGTCGGCCCGTCCCCACAGGACCCCGATGCCGGTCGGGCCGAGCATCTTGTGGCCGGAGAAGGCGAGCAGGTCGACGCCGAGATCGATCACCGAGGTGGGCAGGTGCGGCACGGACTGGCACGCGTCGAGGACGCTGATCGCGCCGACCGCCCTTGCGGCATCGGCCAGTTCGCGCACCGGGTTGACCGTGCCGAGGACGTTGGAGGCGTGCGTGAAGGCCATCACCTTGGTGCGCCCGGTGAGCAGGGAACCGAGGTCGGTCAGGTCCAGTCGGCCTTCGTCGGTCACCGGGATCCAGCGCAGGGTCGCCCCGGTGCGGCGGCACAACTCCTGCCACGGCACGAGATTGGCGTGGTGCTCCATCTCGGTGACGAGCACCTCATCACCGGGGCCGATCCGCAGCGGGGACCCGTGCTCAGCGTTGGAGAAGGCGTAGGCCGCGAGGTTGAGCGACTCGGTCGCGTTCTTGGTGAACACGACTTCGTCGGCACCCGCCCCGACGAAGCCGGCGATGTCGGCGCGGGCCTGCTCGTAGGCCTCGGTGGCCTCCTCGGCCAGGGCATGGGCGCCGCGGTGCGGGGCCGCGTTGCGCTGTTCGTAGAAGTCGCGCTCGGCGTCCAGAACCGCGCGTGGCTTCTGGCTGGTCGCCCCTGAGTCGAGGTAGACCAGCGGCTTCCCGTCGCGCACGGTCCGAGTCAGGATCGGGAAGTCGGCGCGCAGGGCGGACAGCTCCTCGCTCGTGAACGGTAGCGCGGGCGGCATACGAAATCCTTTGTCTGGCGGTCGAATCAGGCCGGGGTGAGGAAGCGGTCGTAGCCCTCCGACTCCAACCGGTCGGCAAGCTCGGGACCGCCCTCCTCGGCGATCCTGCCGTCGACGAAGACGTGGACGAAGTCGGGCCTGATGTAGCCCAGGATTCGCGTGTAGTGCGTGATGAGCAGCACGCCCACGTCGGTGGTGTCCTTGGCCCGGTTGACGCCCTCGGCGACGATCCGGAGGGCGTCGACGTCCAGGCCGGAGTCGGTCTCGTCGAGGATGGCGATCTTGGGTCGGAGCAGCTCCATCTGGAGGATCTCGTGCCGCTTCTTCTCCCCGCCGGAGAAGCCCTCGTTGACGTTGCGCTCGGCGAAGGCGGGGTCCATGCGCAGGTTGGCCATGGCGCCCTTCATGTCCTTGACCCAGGTGCGCAGCTTGGGTGCTTGTCCGTCGACGGCGGTCTTGGCCGTGCGCAGGAAGTTGGAGACCGTGACACCGGGGACCTCGATGGGGTACTGCATGGCGAGGAAGATGCCGGCGCGGGCGCGCTCGTCGACCTTCATTGCCAGGACGTCCTCGCCGTCGAGGGTGACCGTGCCGCTCGTGACCTGGTACTTGGGGTGGCCCGCGATCGAGTACGCGAGGGTCGACTTGCCCGAGCCGTTGGGGCCCATGATGGCGTGCGTCTCGCCGGAGGCGATGGTGAGGGTCACGCCGCGCAGGATCTCCTTGGCGCCCTCCTCGGTGTTGACACTGACGTGCAGGTCGCGGATTTCCAGGGTGGACATGGGTTCTCAGCTCTCGTTCTGGGGGGTCAGGGCGATGAGGACGTCCTCGCCCTCGATCCGGACGGGGTAGACGGCGACGGGCTGGGTGGCGGGCGGTCCGGTGGGCTCGCCGGTGCACAGGTTGAAGCGGGAGCCGTGCAGCCAGCACTCCAGGGTGTAGCCGTCGACCTCTCCCTCGGACAGGGACACCTGACCGTGCGTGCAGGTGTCGTTGACGGCGTGCACCTCGCGCTCACCGGTCCGGACGACGGCGACCCGTACCTCGTGGATCACCGCCAGCGCTGGACGGCCGACGCTCAGGTCGTCCAGCTGGCAGACCCGGACGAACTCGGTGTCGGCGGCCGCCTCTGTGGGTCCGGCGCTCACGCACTCACCGCCACGTCAGGACTGTCATCGGTGGCGTGCTCGACCTCGGCGGCGTAGCCGAGCTCGGCGTCGATGGCCGTCATGACGTGCCCGATGAACTCGGGGATCCCGATCCGGCTGACGATGGCGGCGAAGAAGCCGCGGACGACGAGGCGCCTCGCCGTGTCCGTGGGGATGCCCCGGGTCTGGAGGTAGAACAACTGCTCGTCGTCGAAGCGGCCGGTGGCGCTCGCGTGACCGGCCCCGGCGATCTCCCCGGTCTCGATCTCCAGGTTGGGGACCGAGTCGGCCCGCGCCCCCTCGGTGAGGACGAGGTTGCGGTTCAGCTCGTAGGTGTCGGTTCCCTCGGCGGTGGCTCGGATGAGCACGTCGCCGACCCAGACCGTGTGGGCGCTGTCGCCCTGGAGCGCGCCCTTGTACTCGACGTTGCTCCTGCAGTGGGCCGGCCCGTGGTCGACGAAGAGGCGGTGCTCCTGGTGCTGGCCGGAGTCGGCGAAGTAGACACCGAGGCCCTCGAAGGAGCCGCCGGGACCGGCATAACTGGCGTTGGTCGAGATGCGGACGACCTTGCCGCCGAGGGTGACCGCGATGTGCCGGACCCGCGCGTCCCGGCCGACGAGCACGTCGTGCTGGGCCAGGTGGATCGCGTCGTCGTCCCACTCCTGAAGGGAGATGAAGGTCAGGTCGGCACCATCACCGGCGCGGATCTCGACGTTGGCGCCGCAGTGCGCGGAACCCTTGTGCGACAACAAGACGACAGCCTTGGAGAACCGGCCGGCGTCGATGGCGAGGTGGGCGTTGACCCGGGACAGGTCGGCGGCGGTGATCTCGACGCGGACCGGTGCGGACAGCTCGGTCTCGGCCGGGATGGTCACCGTCGTGACCTCGCCCGCGGCCTCCCACGCGACAGCGGCCGCGCGGTCGGCGGGACGGCCGACGCCGAGCGGCGAGATGCCGCCGACGTGCTGGGCCTTGGTCACGGTCACCTGGCCGGGGGCCTCGACGTGGACGACGAGCCGGTCGGTGTCGGTCGGCGCGATCTCGAAGAGGTCGCCGATCCGGTCGACCGGGGTGAACCGCCAGTCCTCCTCGCGCCCGGTGGGGCGCGGGAAGTCGGCCGCGGCATAGGAGGTGGTCCGCTCGGCGCGCGACTGGTCAGGAACCATCGTCGCGGCGGAGTCGGTGTGGGGCGTTGCGGGGGCCAGCAGGCTCATCAGCCGACGGCTCCTTCCATCTGCAGCTCGATGAGCCGGTTGAGCTCGAGGGCGTACTCCATGGGCAGCTCGCGGGAGATCGGCTCGACGAAGCCGCGCACGATCATCGCCATCGCCTCCTCCTCGGTGAGGCCGCGGGAGCGCAGGTAGAACAACTGGTCCTCGCTCACCTTCGAGACGGTCGCCTCGTGGCCCATCTGGACGTCGTCCTCTCGGACGTCGACGTAGGGATAGGTGTCCGAGCGGCTGATCGTGTCGACGAGCAGGGCATCGCAGACCACGTTGCTCTTGCTGCCGTGGGCGCCCTCGAGGATCTGGACGAGGCCGCGGTAGGACGTGCGACCACCGCCACGCGCGACCGACTTGGAGACGATGTGGCTGCTCGTGTTGGGCGCCGCGTGGACCATCTTGGAACCGGCGTCCTGGTGCTGGCCCTCGCCGGCGAAGGCGATCGACAGCGTCTCGCCGCGGGAGTGCT
>JBDTBX010000104.1:0-13988 GCA_039923915.1 Nostocoides sp.
TCGCCGGCGCCGCGAGCAGCCGGATGAAGCGGCCGTCGAGGAACGACCCGAGCCGCTTGGGCGCATCGAGGAAGTCCAGGGCTGAGCGGGACGGCGGCGTGTCGACGATGACGAGGTCCCACGTGCCTTCGCGGTCGGCCTGGGCGCGGAGCTGGCCGAGCTTCTCCATCGCCATGTACTCCTGCGTCCCCGCGAACGAGCTGGACACCGCCTGGTAGAAGGGGTTGGCGAGGATCTGGGCCGCCTTCTCGGGCGTCGCGTGCGCCTCGACGACTTCGTCGAAGGTCCGCTTCATGTCGAGCATCATCGCGTCGAGCCGCCCGCCGGTGCTCAGATCGAGCCCCACGATCGGCCGCGGGGTGTTGTCGAGGGCGGTGAGTCCGAGCGACTGGGCGAGACGCCGTGCGGGGTCGATCGTGAGGACGACGACGTTGCGCCCCGCCTCGGCTGCGCGCACCCCCAGGGCCGCGGCCGTCGTCGTCTTGCCGACGCCGCCGGAGCCGCAGCAGACGATGATCCCGACGGACTCGTCGGCGAGCAGGGCGTCGAGATCGAAGCCGCCGTTGGTGCGGGACCCGCCCATCAGGCCATCCCCTGCTCGACGAGGAGGTCGGCGAGGAGGCGGAGCCCGCCGCCTTCCACGCCGTCGGGGAGCCACGGCAGGTCGTATGCCGGCCGCCCGGCTTCGGCGACGACCTCGCGTTGGTCGGCCTCGAGGGCGATCCGGTCGGCGTGGTCGGTCGCCTCGCTGATGAGCCCGTCGACGAGGGCGGTCGTCCGCCTGATCCCGGTCGCGCCCAGTGCGGCGGTCACCTCGGTCACCAGGGCCTTGCGGCTGCGTGTCGACCCCGCGGCCTTCGCGACCCGCGCCAGGCCGGCCTCGCCGAGGAGCGGTTCGCGGACCTGGTTGACGACGATCGCCCCGACCGGCATACCGAGTCCCGCGATCTCGCCGATCGCGTCGACCGTCTCCTGGACCGGCATCTCCTCGAGCAGCGTGACGGCGTGTACGGCGGTCCGCGGCGAGCGGAGCAGGCGGGTGATCGAGTCGGCCTGGCTGCGGATCGGGCCGACCCTGGCGACGTCGGCGACCTCGGCGTTGACGTTGAGGAAGCGCCCGATCCGACCGGACGGCGGGGCGTCGAGGACGACCGCGTCCCAGCTGAGGTCGCCGCGGCCCCGCTTGCTGCCCGTGGTGCGCCCCACCGCCTCATAGACCTTGCCGATGAGCAGGACGTCGCGGACACCGGGGGCGATGGTGGTCGCGAAGTCGATGGCGCCGACCCGCTCCAGCACCGAGCCGGCCCGACCGAGCTTGTAGAAGGTCTGGAGGTACTCCAGCAGGGCCGCCTTCGCGTCGACCGACAGTCCCCACACCTCACCACCGGAGCGGTCGGCGAGGACCCGGACCTCCTGGGTCGACAGCGGTGGCACGTCGAAGGTCTGGGCGATGCCTTGCCGGCCCTCGACCTCGGCAAGCAGGACCCGCTGCCCGCGCCGGGCCAGCCCCATCGCCAGTGCCGCGGCCACAGTTGTCTTGCCGGTCCCGCCCTTGCCGGTGACGACGTGGATGCGCACCCCGGGGAAGGCAGGGGTGGCCGTCATGGGCCAAGCCTAGGAGCCCGGCTCATGACGTGCGCCGGCTGGGTTGGTGTCGACGATGGTCAGCGCCACGGTCGTGCTACTGAGCCAGGTCGCGGACGGCGCGGAGGAGCTCGGCGTATGCCGGGTGGCTGGGGTCGACGAGGTCCATGTGGCCAACGCCCAGCAGCAGCCGGAGCTCGCAGGCGGCGTCGTCGGGCGTCCGGCTGGACAGGTAGGACTCGGACACGATGTGTGGAACGTCCTCGTCGACATTGCCGGTGAGCAGGACGGTCGGCACGGTGAGTCGGAGTCGGGCCGGGTCGGCCGCCGCCCACGATGCCTCGTCGGCGTCGTCCATGAATGCCCGGACGGCGCCCCCGCCGAGGCCCATGGCTGCCGCGAGGGCCAGGTCGACGACGCCGGCGAGGGCCACGATCCCAGTCACGCCGAAGGTCTCGTCGAGTGAACTCGACCCGGCCAAGGTCACGAGGTGACCCCCAGCCGAATGACCAACGGCCACAAGGGAATCCGGGAGTGCGGTGTCGTCGGCCACCGCGTTCAGCCCGGCCAACACGGAGGCGACCGTCCCTGGCCAGCCGCCACCCGGCATACCGACGCGTGGGTACTCGAGTGAGGCGACGTCGAAGCCGGTCCGCGCCAGAGCCGCAGCCAACGGCTCGAGATGGTGCCCGTCCCACTCGGCCTTCCAGAAGCCACCGTGGACGAGGGCGACGGTGATCCCGACCGGCTCGGACCGGGGATACCAGACGTCGATGACGCCCGTGTCGCCCGCGGCATACCGGATCGTCCGGGTCAGGGAATGGTCAGCGGGCATGGACCCGATTGTGCCGCGGCACCCGTCCTCGTAGGGTGACGCCCATGACCACGTGGGAGTACGCGACCGTTCCGCTCATCGTCCATGCGACCAAGCAGATCCTGGACAACTGGGGCGCCGACGGGTGGGAGCTCGTCCAGGTCGTCACCGGCCCCGACGGCAACGGCCTCGTGGCCTACCTCAAGCGAGAGAAGGCCTGACCATGAGTGCTGTCGAAGACCGGCTGGCCGAGCTCGGCCTCAGCGTCCCCGCGGTCGCCCCGCCCGTCGCGGTCTACGTCCCCGCAGTCCAGGACGGTCGGCGCATCTACACCTCCGGCCAGCTCCCCATGGTCAACGGCCAGTTGGCCCGGACCGGCAAGGTCGGCGACGGCGAGGGCCTGGTGTCGCCCGAGGACGCAAAGGCGCTCGCCCAGACCTGCGCTCTCAACGCGATCGCCGCCGTCAAGAGCCTGCTTGGCGACCTCGACAGGGTCGAGCGGGTGGTCAAGGTTGTCGGCTTCGTCGCGAGCGACCCGTCCTTCACCGGTCAGCCGGGCGTCGTCAACGGGGCGAGCGAGCTGCTCGGCAAGGCCTTCGGCGACGCCGGGATCCACGCCCGGTCAGCCGTCGGCGTCTCGGTGCTCCCGCTCGACGCCCCCGTCGAGGTGGAGATCATGGTCGCTGTGCGCGACTGAGCGTCCCCCGGAAGGTCACCGTCGCCGCAAGGCCCTGCTCTCGGCAGCATACGATCGGTCGAGTGATCCGTCACTTCCTCGTCGCCGACGCCCCCGGGCTCGTCGCGCGGGCGGCCGAGTGGGCCTCGACCCCCGGCCCTGCCCCCACGCCGCGTCATGCGTCGACCGTGATGTGCCTGCGTGAGGCGTCCGGTGGCCTTGAGGTGTTCATGCTGCACCGGATGGCGACGATGGCGTTCGCCCCCTCGATGCGCGTCTTCCCAGGGGGCGGTGTCGACCCTCGGGACGATGCGCCGGACCTGCCCTGGGCCGGGCCGCCACCCGCCGAGTGGGCGGCTCGCATGACCACCGACGAGCCCTCCGCCCGGCGGTTCATCGTCGCCGCAGTCCGGGAGGTGTTCGAGGAGACCGGGGTGCTCCTCGCCGGCCGGGCCGAGGCATCGACGGCGCTCGCCGACGCGTCCGACCCGGCCTGGGCGACGGCCCGCAACGATCTCGTCGAGCGGCATATCTCACTCGCGGAATTCCTTGTGGCACAGGGCCTTTCGCTCCGATCGGACCTGATGTCGTACAGGGCGCACTGGACGACGCCCGAGTTCGAGAAGCGGCGCTACGACACCCGGTTCTTCGCGTGCCTGCTCCCCGAGGGCCAGGCGGCTGACGCCCTGACCTCGGAGGCGCAGGCGGCTGACTGGGCCCGCCCGGCCGACCTGCTCGACGCCGCCGCGACGGGGCGCGCCCTCATGCTGCCCCCCACGATCGTCTGCCTCGAGCAGCTCGCTGCCGCTCCGTCGGCCGAGGCCTTCCTCGCCGAGCTGCCGCCCGTCCACGAGGTGATCCCGGTGCTCGTCGACACCCCTGAGGGCCTCACGCTCCGGGCCGACCTGCCGTGAGCGTGCCCTGGCACGGAGGCTCGGTGACCCCGCGAGCCACGTGCGTCCTCGCGCCCAACCCGAGCCCGATGACCCTCGACGGAACCAACACCTGGGTCATCCTCGAGCCCGGCGCCACCGAGGCGATCGTCATCGACCCCGGTCCGCTCGACGAAGGCCATCTCCAACGCGTGTGCCGGGTGGTCGCCGACGCGGGAGCGCGCGTCACGCACACGATCCTCACCCACGGACACCTCGACCATGCCGAAGCCGCGCCCCGGTTCGCCGAGCTGACCGGCTCGCCGGTCCATGCGCTGGGCCGTGGACACGACGACCTCACCGACGGGTCGGTGGTCTTGGCCGGGGGACTGGAGCTGCGGGTGGTGGGAACGCCGGGCCACACGTCCGACTCGCTGTCCTTCGTCCTCGAAGCGGACCACGCGCTGCTCACCGGTGACACGATCCTCGGCCGCGGCACGACCGTCGTGGCGCACCCCGACGGCGAGCTCGCGGCATACCTGACCTCGTTGGACCGGATCCGCGACCTGACTGGCGGGGGAGCGGTGACCACGATCCTGCCCGGCCATGGCCCGGTCGTCCCGGATGCGGCCGCGATGGTCGCGTTCTACCGGACCCACCGGCGGGAGCGGCTCGAGCAGGTGCGGCAGGCGCTCGCGGACGGCGCGGCCCGGGCAGCTGACCTCGTCGAGGCGGTGGTCGAGACCGTCTATGCCGAGGTGCCGCGTGAGGTGTGGCCGGCCGCGCGTCTGTCGGTGCGCGCCCAGTTCACCTACCTCGGGGTCACCGTTCGTTCATGAGTCAGCGGGCGCGGCGCTTGAGTCGCTCGACGTCGGTGAGGAGCACGGCGCGGGCTTCGAGCTTGAGCCAGCCACGGGTCGCGAAGTCGGCGAGCGCCTTGTTGACCGTCTCGCGGGAGGCGCCGACGAGCTGGGCGAGCTCCTCCTGGGTGAGGTCGTGGCTGACCATGACGCCGTCCTCGGTCTGACGACCGAAGCGGGAGGCGAGGTCGAGCAGGGCCTTGGCGACCCGGCCGGGCACGTCGGTGAAGACGAGGTCGGCGAGGCTCTCGTTGGTGCGGCGGAGCCGTCGCGCGAGGGCGGCGAGCAACGTGGCGGCGACGCCCGGTCGCGTCGAGAGGAACTCACGCAGCTGCTCGTGGCCCAGGGCGAGGAGCTGGGTCTCGGCGACCGCCGTGGCCGTTGCGGTGCGCGGCCCGGGGTCGAACAGGCTCAGCTCGCCGAACATCTCGCCGGGGCCGAGGATGGCCAGCAGGTTCTCGCGGCCGTCGGCGCTGCTCCGGCCGAGCTTGATCTTGCCCTCGGCGATGACGTAGAGCCGGTCGCCGCGGTCGCCCTCGTGGAAGAGCACGTCGCCGCGCTCCATCCGGATCCGGGCCATCGAGGCCAGCAGTGTCTCGGCCGACTCGTCGTCGACACCGGCAAAGAGCGGCGCCCGCCTCACCACATCGTGATCCACGGCGGACAGTCTGCCAGACCGGTCGTCACGGGCCCGCCGACTGCGCACCTTAGGCTGTGCGGGTGTCCGCAGCCCCCGCGCAGGAGTCCCCTGTCGCGCTGACCCGTCGGGCGCGCCGGATGTACCGCGAACTCGTCGAGCGCTATCCGTACGCCCACTGCGAGCTGGACTTCCAGACTCCGCTCCAGCTGCTCGTCGCGACCGTGCTGTCGGCCCAGACGACCGATGTCATGGTCAACAAGGTCACCCCCCGCCTCTTCGCGGTCTACCCGACCGCGACCGATCTGGCCGCCGCCGACCGGGAGTCGATGGAGGCGATCCTGCTGCCCACCGGCTTCTTCCGGGCCAAGACCAACTCGGTCATCAACCTCTCGGCGGCCATCGTCGAGCGCTACCACGGCGAGGTCCCGGGCAAGATGGCCGACTTGGTGACCTTGCCCGGCGTCGGCCGCAAGACGGCGAATGTGGTGCTGGGCAACGCCTTCGGCGTCCCCGGGCTCACCGTCGACACCCACTTCGGCCGACTCGTGCGCCGTTTCGGGTGGACGACCGAAGAGGACCCGGTCAAGGTCGAGACCGCCGTGGGGGCGCTCATCCCGCGCAAGGACTGGACCATGCTGTCCCACGTCCTGATCTTCCACGGCCGTCGCACCTGTCACGCCCGCAAGCCCGCGTGCGGCGCCTGCCCCGTCGCCCGGCTCTGCCCGGCATACGGCGACGGGGAGACCGATCCGGTCAAGGCGGCGGCCCTGCTCAGGTACGAACTGAGTCCCACGTATGCCGGTGAGCCGGTCTCCCCGCCGCCCGGGCCGCTCCCGGTGAGGACTCGATGACGGCAGCACCATCGCGGCGGAGCCGGCCGGAGTGGTTAACGACCCTGGGTCGGACCGACCCCGCGGAGCTGCCCGGCTACTTCAGCGAGTTCGCGCCCCCCGCCGAACCGCGGCGGCGCTCGGCCGTGCTCATCCTGTTCGGACCCATGGACGGCGCCGCTGGGGGGACCGATGGGGTCGAGGGCATCGACGTCGTCCTCACCGAGCGTTCGGCGCGGCTGCGCAGCCACGCCGGCCAGGTGTCCTTCCCCGGCGGCGGGATCGACCCCGGCGACGACGGGCCGGTCGGCGCTGCCTTGCGAGAGAGTGAGGAGGAGATCGGTCTCGTCCGGTCCTCGGTCGAGGTGGTCACGACGATGCCCTCCCTCTACCTCTCGCCGAGCAGCAACTCCGTTGCGCCAGTGGTCGGTTGGTGGAACACGCCCGGCCCGATCGGCGTCGTGGACCCGAACGAGGTGGCCAAGGTGGCGCGCGTGCCCCTTGCCGACCTCCTGGACGCCGACCACCGGTTCACGGTCGTCGGTCCGACCGGATTCTCCGCCCCGGGGTTCGAGGCCAGCGGCATCTTCGTCTGGGGGTTCACGGCGATGCTCCTCAACGGGTTGTTCGAGGCGGCCGGGCTGACCCTGCCGTGGGACGAGCGCCGGCGGCGCGGCATCCCGCACGGCCAGGGTCCGTCGGCCCGTGACGTCGCGCGCTATCTCGCCAGCAAGGCGGCCGGGCGATGAGCGGCGGCAGCTGGCTCGACCTCGGGCTCGTCGTGCTCTTCGTCGGGTACGCCCTGACGGGTTACCGACAGGGTTTCGTCGTCTCGGTGATGTCGCTCGCCGGGTTCCTCGGCGGTGGCGCACTGGCCATGATGCTCATGCCGTGGGTCCTGGACCACGTGTCGTCACTTCACGAGACCACCCTGCGGCGCAGCCTCGTCGTCATTTTGGGCGTCTTCGTCTTCGCTTCGCTCGGCCAGGCCGTCGCCGTTGCCGTCGGTCAGCGGATCCGCAGGGTGGTTCGGCTCAGGTCGGCCCGGGTCGTGGACGCCCTGCTCGGTGCCGTCGTCGTCGTCGCCTCGACGGCGGTGCTCGCGTGGTTCGTCGCCGGGGCGGTCCGTGGCGGTGCGCCCCCGGTGCTCGCCAAGGCGATCGGCGAGTCCCGTGTGCTGCAGACGATCGACGAGGTGGTGCCCGCCCAGACGACCCGGCTGTTCCTCAGCTTCCGGGAGGCGCTGGACCACGAGGGCTTCCCGCGGGTCTTCGAGGGGATCTCCGCCGAGCCGATCAAGCCGATCGCGGTCCCCGACGGGTCTGCCGCTTCGACCCGGGCAGTCCTGGACGCGGCCGGGTCGATCGTCAAGATCACCGGGGTCTCCGACGCCTGCCAGCAGGGCCAGGAGGGCAGCGGCTGGGTCGTCGCCCCGGGCAAGGTGGTCACCAACGCCCACGTCGTCGCCGGGCTCGACCACGTCACCCTTCGCCCACGGGGGACGGGCCGGACCTATGTGGGCACGGTCGTGCTCTTCGACCCGGCGCGGGACCTCGCCGTCATCGACGTCCCCCACCTGACCGTTCGCCCGCTGCCGCTGGGCCCGAGCGTGGGTGCCGGCACCTCCACCGTCGTGGCCGGCTTCCCGCTCGACGGGCCCTACACCGTGGGCGCGGCCCGCGTCCGAGACGTGCTCCTCGCCAACGGTGCCGACATCTACGGCCAGCCCGGCACAAAGCGCCAGATCTACTCGCTCTACGCGACGGTCCGCCCGGGCAACTCCGGCGGCCCGTTGCTCGACACCAGGGGCGAGGTCGTCGGAATCGTGTTCGCCAAGTCCCTCGACGACCCGAACACCGGCTACGCGCTCACCCTCACCGAGGCCCAGCCGGTCCTCGACGAGGCCGCGACCGCGTCGGTCCCGGTCAGCACCGGCGGCTGCATCCGCGGATAGCCCGGGAGATCAGGGGACGGTCAGGCCGTCCAGCCAGCCGAGCAGGTGCCGGTTGAGCCGGGCCGGGGCCTCCTCGTGCGGGAAGTGACCGGAGTCCGTCACCACCACCGTCGTCGACTCCCCCCCGACGTATGCCACGGACGCACCCTGGGCGATGCCGCTCACCGTCGCGTCCTGGTCGCCGCGGACCTGCAGCACGGGCAGGTCGATGCGCGTGGAGAGGCGGCGGGCATAGCTCCAGCCCTCCCCCCGCAGCTGGCTGCGGACGAGCCATCGGTGGTACTCGGCGGCGGCGTGTGCGGCGAACGGGATGGTGAGGGCCTCGGCGTACCGATTACCCTCCTCGGCGGACGGCCACGCGCTCGCCGGAGCCGACCAGCGCCGGAGCAGCCGGGGGACGGCCTGGAGGTCGGTGACCATCTCCCGTTCGGGCACGTACGGCCGCTGGAGCCGGGTGAAGAGGGCGCCCGACCGGACGTGGGTGAGGTCGCGGGCGACCTGACGGCGAAAGACGCGCGGGTGCGGCATACCGACCGTCGCGAGAGCCCGGGTGACGCCCGGAGCGAGGTAGGGCAGTGACCAAGCGACGAACCCACCGAGTCCGTGCCCGACGACGATCGCCGACTCGACCCCGAGCGAACGGATCACCCCCGAGATGTCGGCTGCGGCGGTCCATCCGTCGTAGCCGGTCGGCGGCTTGTCAGACGCGCCGAGGCCGCGCAGGTCGAGTGCGGCAGCACGGAAGCCGGCGTCGGCGACCGCCGTCAGCTGGTGGCGCCAGGCCCACCAGAACTCGGGGTAACCGTGCAGGAAGAGAACGAGCGGCCCCTCGCCGACCTCGGCCAGATGGAATCGCGCGCCGTTCGCAGCGACGAAGCGGTGTTCCCACGGCCCGTCAACGAGGACAGAGGCGGGGTCGGCCGGCTGGATCAGCTGCTCGCCTTGATGGCGGCGATGGTCAGCTTTGCCTCGGCGATGGCCTTCTCTGGGGCGGGCCTTGCCTTCTTCAGCGCCTTCACTGCGAGCAGGCCGGCGATCGCCGCGACGATGAAGAGGAAGGCGGTGACGATGAGCCAGGCCAGCCAGGCGGGGAGCCAGATATCCAGGGTGACGGCGATGGTGATGAACAGGAAGATCAGGCCGAGCAGGGCGAGGAACCCGGCGCCGGCGAGCATCCCGGCGCCCACACCCATGACCTTGGCCCCACTGGAGATCTCGGCCTTGGCGAGTGCGATCTCGGACCGGATGAGGCCTTGGACGTCATGGGTCGCGTCAGCGACGAGTTGGCCGACGGTGCGCTGTGAGCCCTTGGTGTCGATTGCCATGGGGTCGACCCTACCGAGCCTCCGCGCCCAGTGACAGCAGACGGGTCTGCCGGCGTCCGCGCGACGACGGCGACCGACCCGCGCTCCCGGCACTCACTCCCCTCCCGAGGACATTCCTTCCTTGATCAGGTTCATGACCGAGGAGTCGGCCAGCGTGGTCACGTCGCCGACGTCGCGACCCTCGGCGACGTCCTTGAGCAGGCGCCGCATGATCTTCCCGGACCGGGTCTTGGGCAGCTCGGTGACGATCATGATCGAGCGCGGCTTGGCGATCGGCCCGATCTCCGTAGCGACGTGGTTGCGCAACTCCTGGACGATGTCGGCGCCGCCACCGTCGGTGGCCGCGTCCTGGCGGAGGATGACGAACGCCGCCACCGCCTGACCCGTCGTCTCGTCGGAGGCCCCGACGACGGCGGCCTCGGCGACCTTGGGGTGGGACACGAGGGCCGACTCGATCTCGGCGGTCGACAGACGGTGGCCGGAGACGTTCATGACGTCGTCGACCCGGCCGAGCAGCCAGATGTTGCCGTCAGCGTCGTACTTGGCGCCGTCGCCGGCGAAGTAGTAGCGCGGCCCGAACCGGGTCCAGTACGTCTCCTTGTAGCGCTCCGGGTCGCCCCAGATCCCGCGGAGCATGCCCGGCCAGGGCTTGGTGAGGACGAGGTAGCCGACCTTCTCGGCCTCGGTGAAGGGCTGCCCCTCGTCGTCGAGGATTTCGGCCGCCACGCCCGGGATCGGCTTCTGGGCGGAGCCGGGCTCCAGCGTCGTCACACCGGGCAGCGGGCTGATCATGATGGCGCCGGTCTCCGTCTGCCACCAGGTGTCGACGACCGGGCAGCGGTCGCCTCCGATCCACTTGCGGTACCAGAGCCAGGCCTCGGGGTTGATCGGCTCGCCGACCGACCCGAGCAGCCGCAGCGAGGACAGGTCGAACTTCTCGGGGATGTCGTGGCCCCATTTCATGAAGGTGCGGACCGCCGTCGGCGCTGTGTAGAGGATCGACACCTTGTACTTCTCGATGAGCTCCCACCAGCGGCCCTGGTGTGGGGTGTCGGGGGTGCCTTCGTACATGAGCTGGGTCGCGCCGACGGCCAGCGGCCCGTAGACGATGTAGGAGTGTCCGGTCACCCAGCCGATGTCGGCCGTGCACCAGTAGACGTCGGTCTCGGGGTGGACGTCATGGACCACCGAGCTGGTGTAGGCCACCTGGGTCAGGTAGCCGCCGGTCGTGTGGAAGATCCCCTTGGGCTTGCCGGTGGTCCCGGACGTGTAGAGGATGAACAGCGGGTCCTCGGCGTCGTGGGGCTGGGCCTCGTGCTGGTCGGACGCGGCCGCGACCACGTCGTGCCACCACAGGTCGCGCGTGTCATCCCAGGCGACGTCCCGGCCGGTGCGGCGGACGACGAGGACCTTCTCGACCGGGGTCTCGCCGGCGGCGAGGGCGGCGTCGACGGCCGGTTTGAGGGCGCTGGGCGCGCCCCGTCGGTAGCCGCCGTCGCAGGTGATGACGAGGCGCGACGCGGCGTCGTTGATCCGGGTGTGCAGCGCTTCGGCGGAGAACCCGCCGAAGATGACCGAGTGCGGGGCGCCGACCCGGGCGCAGGCCAGCATGGCGATAACCGCCTCGGGGATCATCGGCAGGTAGATCGCGACCGTGTCGCCCTTGCCGATTCCCAACGATTCCAACGCATTTGACGCCCGGCACACCTCACGCTGCAGGTCGGCATACGTGATCGTGCGGGTGTCACCCGGCTCACCCTCGAAGTGGATGGCGACCCGGTCGCCGTTACCGGCCTCGACGTGCCGGTCGACACAGTTGTACGCAGCGTTGAGCGTGCCGCCGAGGAACCACTTGGCGAATGGCGCGCCACTCCAGTCGAGGGTCTGCTCGAAGTCCGTCGACCAGGTGATCCGGTCGCGCGCCTGCTGGGCCCAGAACGCCTCCTGGTCCGCGTCGGCCGCGGCATACAGGTCGGCGGTCCCGTTGGCCTGCGCCGTGAAGGCCGGGTCCGGGGGGAAGGTGTGGTGCTCCTGCGACAGGCTGGCCTCGGACACGGTCGTCTCCTCCTCGAGCGGTGGCGTTCTCGTCTCCACCCAACTCTGCCGCACCACCGAGTGCAAGGGGATGCCGGGTGCTCGCGCCCCGCCCGCCCCCGCAACAGGACTCAGCGGCGGCGCTTGGCCTTGCGCCGCGGTGGCGGCGGCGGTGGCGGCTGGGCCGCCGATGGCCGGCTGGCCTGGGCGGCGAGGGTCGCGGGGTGGACCAGGAGAGGCAGGAGCGCCCGCTGTCCCGGTGCCCGTGCTGCCTTCACGGCGGCCAGGTGCGCCTCCGCGCGGACGGTCAGCTCGGCATACGCCTCCTCGCCCATGAGTGCGACGAGCTCGGCCCGGTTGCTGCGGAAGACCGACTCGCGTCCGACGTGCGCCTCCGGGGCGTTGGTGCAGAACCAGTCGAGCTCGTGCCCGCCGGGCCCCCACGAGCGCCGGTCGTACTCGGTGATGGTCACCTCGACCTGCTTGCTCCCGTCGGGGTGCTCGAGCAGCCGGTCGGACCGGCGGATCGGCAGCTGCCAGCACGCCTCCGGCATGACCGCCACGTGGTCGAGTGCCTCGCGCGCCCCCAGCCAGTGCATGGCGCACCCCGGGCCGGTCCCGAAACCCTCCCGGTTGAGGACGATGCACGCCCCGTCGACGACCCGGGTCTTGGTCACCGAGACCTCGCCCTCGGTGAGCACCTCCGACCACGCGTCGACCGAGGTGGTTCCGGGATGGTGCTGCCACAGTGCGGGGTCCAGCCGGTCGACGACGGCCGCCACGCGGTCGCGGTCGACGTCGCCCGCAAAGTGGGCGCCGATGACACAACAGCCCCCTTCGGGCACCCCCGCGAAGATGCTCTTGCAGCCCTGACCGTAGATGCACATCCAGTTCGAGGTCAGCCAGGTGAGATCGCAGCGGAACCGCCGCCGCCCGTCGGTCGGGTCGTCGAACTCGACGAACACGCGCGGCGTCCCGAGGTCGGTCTGCCCGGTCTGCATGGCCGCGAGCCTAGCCGCGTGACCTCGCGGCACCAGACGTCGTTGTCCCGGTATGTCGACGACGACGAGCCGCGCCGCCGCCAGGGCCCAGCAGCCGCGCGAGGACCCGCTCGCAGGCTGGCTCTCCCGTGCCCGAGAACTCTGGCCGTATGCCGCCTGCCTCCTGGCCCTGTTCCTCGCCTGGCCCTCCGGCTGGGCCGGGCTCGCTCCCTGGTGGCACCTTCCGCTGGCCATTCGGGACGGCGCCGGCCTCCTCACCGGGGCGATCGCCTCGGCGCTCGTCGTGGGAGCCCTCGTCCGGGAGCCGTGGCCCCGGTTCGGCATCGCGGCGGGCGTGGGGGGCCTGTCCTGGCTGGCGATGAGTCCGCCGGCTCAGCCCCAGCACGGCCGACCGGTGCTCGCCACCCTCCTTCTCGCCGGCCTGCTCGTCGGTCTCGGCCTCGGCGCGCTGGCCCGTCGGGGCGTGCTGGGGGTCTCAACCGCCCTTGCCGTTCTCGCCGGTGTCAGCCCCAGCAGCTGGCCGCACACACCGGTTCTCGCGGTCGCCGTGGCCCTCCCCTTCTGGCTGGCCACCAGGCAGCGGGTCGCGCCGACGCTGCTCGCTGTCGTCCGTGCCGTCCTCGCGTTCCTCGTGGCACGGGTTCTGGCCACCGCGTTCGCAGCCGGTTGGGCTGCGGGCACGAAGTCCGGCCTCGCACCGGTGCCCGACCTGGCCCACCGCGTCGGTTCGGCGACGTGGAACACGATGTGGCACAAGGGATTCGACATCGGCCAGACAGCGATGACGACGCACACCTCGTGGGTCTGGGGTGGTGTCGTCCTCGCCGTCTGGCTCGTCGTCGCGCGGGTCGTCACCAGGCGTGGGCCACGTCGATGACGACGCGCGAGCCGGTCGTGTCGGTGATGGTGAAGGTGCGGAACGGCAGCCGTGCCCGCACGCCCAGCCCGATCGTTGTCTGGCCCTCGAACGAGCCGCCCGACGCCACCTGACGGAAGGTCCGGTAGCCGGTCACGTTGACCAGTTCCTTGGGGTTGGCCGGGTTGTTGGCGCCGGTCCCGTAGGCCGGGGCCTTGGCGACGACCAAGAGCTTGGCCCCGCCGCGCAGCGGCACGAGAGCGCCGGCGCCCTCGGTGAAGACGTTGGTGACGTAGCGGACCTCATAGCCGGGCGCCTTGCCCAGGAGGTCGATGACGAGCCGGTCGTAGCAGGCATGCTGACCTGACCGGACATTGGTGATCGGGCCGGCGACCATCGGGCTGGAGCTCTTGGCGAGCGAGCCCCACGTGATGCCGCAGTACGGAGCCGCCGAGGCGCCGGACGCGCTGGCGACCACCGGCAGCACGCCGAGGGCACTCGCGACGGCGACCGAGATGACGAGGCCGCGGCGCGGCATACGA
>JBDTBX010000105.1:0-3758 GCA_039923915.1 Nostocoides sp.
GCTTCGGTGCGCGACCTGATGCCGAACAGGGTGTAGGCGCACGCGATGATGGCGACGATGGACAGCAGGACCAGACCGATGGTGTAGCGGTGGTCGACCGCGTTGTAGGTCGCGCCCATGACGAGCGGCGGGAAGTAGCCGCCGAGGCCACCCGCGGCCCCCACGATCCCCGTCACCGCGCCAACCCGCTCGGGCGGTGCCTGTTTGCCCACCCAGGCGAAGACTGCACCGGTGCCGAGTCCGAGAAAGAGCGCCAGGACGACGAAGGTCGTCCCGGCGGCAAGTTCTGGTGCAGGGATGAGCGACACGACGAGCGCCATGACGGCCGCACCGACGAACGCGACGGCGGCGACCACGCGCGGGCCGATCCGGTCGGAGATCACCCCACCCACCGGCCGGGCGATGACGGCGGCGATCGCGAAGCCGGCGGTCCGGGTCCCGGCTCCGGTCAGGTTGAAGTCGTAGATGTCCTTGAGGTAGGTCGGCAGGTAGGTGGAGAAGGCGACGAAGCCCCCGAACGCCACGGCATACAGGAAGGACATCTGCCAGGTGATGGTGAGCCTGGCGGCGGCGGTGAGTTTGGGGATGACCGCGTCCGTTGTCGGCTGCCACCGCGGGGAGTCCTTTGCGGCGAACCACACCAGGGCCGCCGTGAGCAGGAGGGCAACGGCGATGATGACGTGGGTCATCCCGTATCCGAACCACGTCACGAACCGGGGCGTGAAGAACGACGACAACGCCGTCCCACCCATCCCGGCACCGAAGATGCCTGTTGCGAGCCCTCGCCGCGACTGCTCGTACCAGGCGTTGACGAACGGTATGCCGGCGGCGAACGTGGTGCCGGCCACGCCGAGGAAGAACCCGAACAGGAGCATGAGGGGGTAGGACCTGACGTGGCCGGCGACGGCCACGAGCAGGACGAACGGGACCGAGACGATGATCAGGACGGTGAACATGACCCTTCCGCCGAGCCTGTCCGTCAGGGCCCCAACGGGGATGCGCCCCACCGAACCCACGAGCACGGGCGTGGCGACGAGCAGCGACTTCTGGGTGGCAGACAGGCTCATCTGCTCGGCATAGCGCACGCCGAGCGGCCCGACCAGGTTCCAGGCCCAGAAGCTGATGGTGAAGGCCCACAAGGCCAGGACGAGGTTCTTCTTCTGTCCCGGATGCAGGTCGGCTGCGTTCGCCTGGGTGGTGGTCATTGTCGTCCTTCTCGGCTCACGGTTCCGGTCGGCGGCTGCGACCGGAGCCATACCCCGCCCGATCTCCCGGGTCGCCGACCCGACCACCCGGTCGTGGCTACGGTAGACGAGATCGATGGCCCCGTCCCACTGGTGTCATGACTCGTGGTGTCGCGGTGAGCCAGCTCACTTCACTGCCGCTCCGAGGGACAACGCGCCGACGAACTTGGGCTCGCCCTTTGCGTAGAAGACGTCGAGGTCGGCGATGGTGAACCCGGCTGACGTGAGCAGCGCCAGGATGGGTCGGCTGAACGTACACCCACCAGCAAGGCGTTTCTGCAGCGGATCCAGGCGGTGCTGCCAGCGCTGGACCTTCGCGTCCGGCGCCAGACCGTGCTCGAGAAAATGGAGGGAGCCGCCCGGTCGCAGCACCCGCCGGATTTCGTTCAGCGCGCCGACCGGATCAGGAATCGTGCACAGGGTCCAGGTCGTCAGGGCGCTGTCGAAACGGTCCTCCTCGAACGGGAGCGACTGCCCGTCCAGGCCGGAACGCTCGATCGGGACCATCGACATGGACAACCGCGTCGAGGCCAGCTCCCAACCGCGATCGGATGGTTCGACCGCCGCCACCCGCGCGACCGCGCGTGGGTAGTGGGGGATGTTCAGCCCCGATCCGAAGCCGACCTCCACCACCTCCCCGGTCAGTCCGGCACACACGCGGTCACGCAAGGGGCGCAACTGCTTGCTGCCGCACGAGATGTCGATGAGTCTTGGCACCATCCGCTGCGAGTAGTAACCCATGGGGACAGCGTGCCCTACGCCCCGATGACCGACCTCCTCCCCGCCCGGCTCAACCGATCTGGACAGCAGAGTAGTTGCACTGCCGCATTAACTGCGGTTACGCTGTCATCATGTCACCGAAGAAACCTCGCAACCCCGAGCCGACCGTGGTCGGTCGGCTGGTCGCAGCGGCCCAGCATGCCCTCGCCGCCATCGACCCCGACGCGCCCGCCGAGGCACTCCCCCACCTGAGGACGGCCCAGGAGCGCCTCGTCACCGCCATCGACGAGGCGATGGCCGCGGTGGTCCTCGCCGATGGCGCGACCCTGCGCAGCGCCGGGCTGCTGGCCGGGCTCTCCGAGAACGCCGTCGGCCCCCGTCTCGCACGGACGACGCTGCTCGCGGCATACGACACCGGCTCCGGCCGGGTGACGGCGAGCGGGGTGGAGCGGGCACGGTACGACGTCGAGGAGGGACGACACCGCGGGTCGGAGGCAGCGGCCACCGCGCCACCGATGCGCTTCCGGGCCCGCCGCACGAGCTGACCACCATCCATCCACTCACCGACCCTAGGGGGCACCCCATGACCAACCCGAACCTCACCCATCTGTACTTCCTGCTCGACCGGAGCGGCTCGATGAACTCGATCAAGGAGGACACCGAGGGCGGCTTCGACGCGTTCATCGCCGAGCAGCGCAGCCAGGGTGGGCAGTGCCGCGTGACTCTCGCTCAGTTCGACGACCACTACGACGAGGTCTTTGGGGATGTGCCCGTGGCCGACGTCCCTCACTTGGCTCTCCAGCCTCGCGGAATGACCGCCCTGCTCGACTCGATCACCCGTCTGGTGACCACCGCCGGTGAGCGACTCGCCGCCCTCCCCGAGGGCGACAGACCCGGCATCGTCATCGTCGGCATCATGACCGACGGCCACGAGAACGCCTCGCGCGAGGCGACCCACGCGTCGGTGAAAGCGCTGGTCCAGCGCCAGAGCACGGCATACGGCTGGCAGTTCCTCTACCTGGGCGCCGACCAGGACGCCATCGAGGTCGGTCGGAGCATCGGTGTGGCCGAGGGCAGCGCCCTCACGTACAGCCGCGGCAAGGTCGAGGCGATGATGGCCGCGACCTCACAGAACGTCGGCCGCGCCCGCGTTGCCGCGGCGGCGGGGGCGGTTCCCTCGGAGGTCTCCGCGCTGCTCACCTTCGACGACGAGCAGCGGGCGGCAGCGCTCGACTGACGTGGGGCGGTCACTTCCCCCGGACCACGCCGCAGGTGTTGTCCCCCAGTGTGGGTGCGGCCGTGGGGGACACGACGATCCCGTAGGAGACCCTCAGGCAGGTCGCGTGCGTGATCGCCCCACCGGAGTGGCCGCTGAAGATGATGGCGGCCCGCGAGGCCCCCGAGACCGTGACCCCGTCGATGGTCGGTGCTGCCGTCCCGTCGAGCTGGAGGCCGACTGTGCCGCCCGTGACCGTGTTGGCCACCCAGGTCGGCCGGGACGACCCAGTGGCGCCGAGACCCACGGTGTCGTCGGTGAACGTACTGTCCTGGACCGACCCGGAGGACGTGTCGAGGAAGCAGACCCCACATTGGCCGTTGTGCGAGAACACGCCCTTGAGGATGCTCACCCGGTGGGCTCCCCCGACGGCAATGCCCGCCCAGGCATTCCGGTCGAACTGCGAGTCGGTCACCTCCAGGGTGGTCCCTCGCCCCGCACCGTCGCTACCTTGGCCCGACATCTGCACGGCGGCCCCACCGGCGCCGGAGGTATCGGTCCGGGCGCCAGATATCTGC
>JBDTBX010000106.1:0-2873 GCA_039923915.1 Nostocoides sp.
ACCCACCAGGCGAGCGGATGCAGGGCTCGGGGCAGGGTCGTGGCCACGGCGCGGGCCGGTCAGTGCTGACCGACACGACGACGGCGGGCGCCGTATGCCGCGGCCGTACCGAGCGCGGCGACAAGGCCGGCTCCGCCGACGAACGGCCAGGGGGTCCCGCCCGACGTGCCGGAGCTCGTCGGCTCGATCGGCCCGCCGGCGACCACTGCGCCAGTGGTCGAAGGTGCGGACGCGGTGCTGTCGGTCGTGCCGGTCAGGGCCGTGGTCGAGGTCGGCGACGTGCCGGTTGGGGAGGCCGAGGTCGATCTGGACGTGGTCGACGTGGTCGCGGCCCGGGAGCTCGTGCGCGTGCTCGTCGTCGGCTTCGGCGCGGGTGTGGACGTCGTGCTGGGCCTCGGAGACGACGTCGACGGCTTGGGCGTCGGGGTGACGACCGCCGCGGGCGGCGCGACCGAAGGCGGGCCACCCCAGCCCCAGCCCTCGACCGACCCCGGGGCGGGGTCGTAGGAGGCGGCGCCTTCACTGCTGTACTGCCAGGAACCGCCGCGCCTGGCGTGGTAGTAGGTCCACGTGGACTGGGTGCCGGCCTGGACACAGGAGTCGACCGCTGAGGAGGGGTAGCCGTCGATCCTGCAGACGAAGCCGGGCTGCCGGCTCATCTGGACAACCGAGTAGCCGGCTCCCGACAACGCGGACAGCCCCGAGGACGGGTCACCACTGGCGCACCGCGTCGACGTACCGGCTGGGGAGGACACGACGACGGTGACACCCGAGGTCGTCGAGCAGGCGGCGGCCTCGGCCGCCGGCGCGAGGGCGACCAGCCCACCGCCGAGCGCGAGCCCGGCGGCGAGGAGGGAGCGAGCGACCCGGGTCACGCGTGGGCGCCCACCCGGCGACGCGTTACCACGACGGCACCGGCTCCCACGAGGACGAGGGTCAGGGCGATGAGCCCGATCGGCCAGACCTCCGACCCGGTGTAGGCCAGCGACCCGGTGGCCGTCGAGGCCGAGGGGGTCGTCGTGGTGCCCGAAGCCCCGGCATGGGCGGTGGTAGAAGACGTGGACGATGTGGTCGTGGTGGTGGCGCAGTCCATCGGCTCGGTGGCCGCGTGCCCGTCGCCGGCAACGACGGTCAACAACGACTCGCCCGCCAGAGCCAAGGTCGCCTGGGGCGTTGCGCGGAGGTCTGTGTCGGTCACTGTCGCCGTCGCACCTGCGGCTCTGCGCTTGGCGAACTCACTGGGAGTAGTGGCGATTCCGCCGCGCAGGGCGGCCGGGAACGAGCAGCCGTACTGCAGGGTGGCAATGAACGACTGAGCCTTGGCAAGCGCCGACTCGTCGCCGACGGCAGCGAACGCCTGAGCGGCCACGGCTGTCGAGTTCGTGCTCACCTCGTCGACGGCTCCGACGAAACCTCCGGAGGCAGCCTGTTTGCCCTTCAGCCAGGTGACGGCCTTGACGACGGCGGGGTCTTCGGCTCCCTTGGCGCCGACGAGGGCCTGGACCGCAAAGCCGGTGGTGTCGACGTCAGAGGCACAGGGGTCGGCGCCGATGTCCGTCCGGAAGCCGCCGTCGGCGCACTGCTGGGCGAGCAGGAAGTCGACCGAAGCCGCCGACACCGCGGCGCCGGCACGCCCCAGAGCGATGATCGCCAGCGACTGCCCGATCGAGTTGGAGTAGTCGCCGTACTGGGACGTGTCGGAGAACCGGCCCGAGGATGCCTCCAGACCGGCCAAGGTGGTGACCAGATCGGTGCCGCCGAAGGAGGTCGGATCGGCGCGCTGGGCAAGAGCCGCAATGAGCGCCTTGGCCGTCGGGCCGGCATACGTCTCGGGGCGGTAGCCGATGTAGTCGGCCAGATGGCTCTTGAGGTAGCCAACCGCCGCACCGGCCTGGTCCAGGCCCGCTGCGGCACCGTCGAGCCCGAGGGCGGCGTCGATGGTGTTGCCGCCGTCGAAATAGGTCGACGCCGGATAGTTGTAGTGGTCGCCGCGCGTCGCCAGGGTTCGGGCCAGGAAGTCGGCGGCCGGCGAGACTGCCGCGACCGAGTGGTCGGCGAGGTTGGGCGTCGCGAACGCCAGGGCCTTGGCCTTCGCGGCCCGCAGGACAGGAGCTGCGGGTGCCGAGGTCGACGAGCTCGTCGCGGTCGTGGTGGACGACGTCGCGGAGTCGGTCGTCGTCGAGCTCGAGGACGACGACGAAGACGACGAGGACGACGAGGACGTCGAGGACGCTGTGGACGACGAGGGCGAAGACGTCGTCGTGGTGGTGGGCGTCTCGTCGGCGTGGGCCGCGATCGGGGTGAGGGCCAGTGCCGCGATGGCGAGCGCGACGGCAGCGCCCCGGGTCACGGGGCGGGCGGAGATGAGTCTCACGGGGGAGATCCTGCTTTCTGCAGCAGCGGTTCGTAGGCGTTAGGCCCGAGCCGCCGGAGTCCCCGGCAAACCGGGCTCCATCCCGCGTTCCTCGACGGTGTGTGGGAGCCGCTCGCCCGGCCCAGGCATTCCGGCTCACCCTCCACGCGGCATACGAGATGTCGCGGACGGGCCTACGGCTGCGGGTCAGCGCCGGTATCGGACCGGCTTCCCCTGGGACGTGCGTGTGGTGCCGCCACAAAGGGCGACAACCGCACTCTAGCGGACCGGTAGAGTGCTGTGCACAGGCGTCTGAGCCGTCATCGGCGGCGAGCCTCCGGAAGAACAGGGCCCTTGGGCCCCCACTAGAACCGGGCGGGTGGGCCCGTCACAGCCTTGGCAAGAGCGGTCGTATGCCGCGTGCTCACCCAGGTGGGTCCGGCTGCGGCAAGCGAGGTGGTACCGCGGTGCGCGACCAGCCGGCAGACGGCCTGGGTCGGACGTCGTCCTCGTGGCAGGG
>JBDTBX010000107.1:0-2514 GCA_039923915.1 Nostocoides sp.
CGACCTCGCGGCGATCAGCATCACCAACCAGCGCGAGACGACGATCGTCTGGGACCGACGCACCGGGCGCCCGCTCCACAACGCCATCGTCTGGCAGGACACCCGCACCGACTCGATCGCCAAGGCCCTGGACGCTGACGGCCGCGGCGACGTCATCCGGCACAAGGCCGGCCTGCCGCCCGCCACCTACTTCTCGGCCGGCAAGATCCAGTGGCTCCTCGACAACGTCGACGGCCTGCGGACGCAAGCCGAGCGGGGCGATGCCCTCTTCGGCACCGCCGACACCTGGGTGATCTGGAACCTCACGGGCGGGCCCGACGGCGGCCGACACGTCACCGACGTGACCAACGCCAGCCGCACGATGCTCATGGACCTCACGACCCTCGACTGGGACGACGAACTCCTCGGCTTCTTCGGCGTTCCCCGGCGGATGCTCCCGGCCATCCACCCGAGCAGCGACGGGGCGGCATACGGCTCGTATGCCGGTCTGCGACGAGCCGCGGGCGTCCCCATCACCGGCGTCCTCGGTGACCAGCAGGCGGCCACCGTCGGGCAGGTCTGCTTCGCGCCCGGGGAGGCGAAGAATACCTATGGCACAGGCAATTTCCTCCTCCTCAACACCGGCGAGGAGATCGTGCGGAGCACCCACGGCCTGCTCACGACCGTCGCCTATCAACTCGGCGACGCAAAGCCGGTCTATGCGCTCGAAGGGTCGATCGCGGTCACCGGCAGCGCTGTCCAGTGGCTGCGCGACCAACTCGGCATCATCAGCGGTGCGAGTGAGGTCGAGACCCTTGCCGCCCAGGTCGAGGACACCGGCGGCATGTACTTCGTCCCCGCGTTCAGCGGCCTGTTCGCCCCCTACTGGCGCAGCGACGCCCGTGGGGCGATCGTCGGGATGAGCCGCTACAACACCAACGCGCATCTGGCCCGAGCCACCCTCGAGGCGATCTGCTACCAGAGCCGCGACGTCTCGGATGCGATGACCAAGGATTCCGGGGTCCCGCTCGAGGTGCTCAAGGTCGACGGTGGGGTGACGGCCAACCGACTCTGCATGCAACTTCAGGCCGACGTCCTCGGCGTCCCCGTCGTCAAGCCGAGGGTCGCCGAAACGACCGCTCTCGGTGCGGCATACGCTGCAGGTCTGGCGACCGGGTTCTGGTCCGGCACCGACGAATTGCGGCAGAACTGGCAGGAGGCCGAGCGATGGGAGCCGACGTGGAGCGAGGACCGTCGACGGGACTGGTATGCCGGCTGGCGCAAGGCCGTCGAACGCACCCTGGACTGGGTGGACGTCCGCTGACCCGGGCCGAGGCCTGCCGATGACGCTCTCTCCCGCCCACCGCGCCACCGCATTGGACCGGCTTCGGTCCGGCGTGGAGCTCGATGTCCTCGTCGTCGGCGGCGGGGTCGTCGGCTGCGGTGCCGCACTCGACGCCGTGACGCGCGGCCTGTCGACCGGGCTCATCGAGGCCCGCGACTTCGCGAGCGGCACGTCGAGTCGCTCGAGCAAGCTCATCCACGGTGGCCTGCGCTACCTGGAGATGCTCGACTTCGGGCTCGTCCACGAGGCGCTCGGGGAGCGCCGCCTGTTGCTGAAAACCCTTGCGCCGCACCTCGTTCGGCCGGTGGCGTTCATGTACCCCCTCACCAAGCCGGCCTGGGAGCGGTTCTACGTCGGCTCCGGCATCGCCCTCTACGACGGCCTGGCGTTCGGCGTCGGCAAGGGCGGCGGGCTGCCCCGGCACAAACACCTCACCAAGAAGAAGGCCCTGGCCCTCATGCCGAGCCTCAAGCCGACCGCCCTCACCGGGGCGGTCCAGTACTACGACGCGCAGGTCGACGACGCCCGCTTCACCCTCGAACTCGCCCGCACTGCAACGCGATTCGGCGCCACGGTCCTCAACCGAGTGGTCATGACCGATGTGCTGCGCGGGGCCGACGGCACGACCGTCATCGGGGTCCGGGCCCGGGACAACGAGACGGGCGAGGAGTTCGACATCCGCGCCCGCCAGGTGATCGGCGCGACCGGCGTCTGGACCGACGAGCTCGAGGCGATGCTCGGGGGCGACCCGCGGCTCACGGTCCGGGCCTCCAAGGGTGTGCACCTCGTCGTGCCGCGCGACCGGATCCAGTCCCACACCGGTGTCATCCTGCGCACCGAGAAGTCCGTCCTGTTCATCATCCCGTGGGGCGACCACTGGATCATCGGCACGACCGATACCGAGTGGGAACTCTCCAAGGCCCACCCAGCCGCGACGAGCGCCGACATCGACTACCTCCTCGACACGGTCAATGCCGTTCTCGTGCAGCCTATCTCGCGCGCCGACATCGACGGCGTGTATGCCGGTCTGCGGCCCCTCATCTCCAGTGAGAGCAAGGTGTCCGACGCGACGACCAAACTCTCCCGCGAGCATGTCGTCGCCCGGGTCGCGCCCGGCATGGTCGTCGTGGCGGGTGGCAAGTACACGACCTACCGGATCATGGCCAAGGACGCCGTCGACCTGGCCGTCC
>JBDTBX010000108.1:0-5312 GCA_039923915.1 Nostocoides sp.
CAGGTTCTTGGCGCCGCGGACCTCGATGTCGCCCACAAGGGGGATTCCACCCTTGACACGCAGGCTCGAGGACATGTCAGCAACCATCCCACGACGACGCGGGAGTTTCCCTTCGCAGGACCGATGGAAAACTCCCGCATCGGATGCCGTGCTGTGGCCGGTCGCCTGCCCCGGCCACGCGCGCTCAGGCCTTCTTGGCAACGCGCCTGACGGGAGCCTTCTTGGCGGGAGCCGCCTTCGCGGGAGCGGCCTTGGCCGTAGCGGCCTTGGCCGGAGCCTTCTTTGCGGCAGCCTTGGCCGGTGCAGCCTTGGTGGCGACCCGCTTGGCCGGAGCAGCCTTGGCCGGTGCAGCCTTGGCCGGTGCAGCCTTGGCGGGGGGCCTCTTGGCCGGGGCCGTCTTGGTCGCCGACTTCGCCGCTGTCTTGGTGGCCGTCACGGCAGCCTTGGTGGCGGTGCCGGCCGCAGCCCGACCCCCGGCGAGGGCTGCCTTGGGCAGCTTGCGCGGGTCGGCGACGACGTCCTTGAACGACGTGCCGGCTTTGAAGCGCGGGACCGACGTCTTCTTGATGCGCACCTTTTCGCCCGTCCGCGGGTTGCGGCCGGTGCGGGCCGCGCGCGCGACCTTCTCGAAGGTGCCGAAGCCGGTGATGCCGACCTTGCTGCCCTTGGCAACCTCGCGAATGATCGTGTCGAGCACGGCCTCGAGGGCGTCGGTGGCGGCCTTGCGGCTACCGAGCTTGGCCTCCAGGGCCTGGACCAGTTCACCCTTGTTCACTTCGTGTCTCCCATGATGATGAGGTGGTCGGGTGGCCCCGACCGTGGGAGTCGGACAGTGTGCCCGACCTGAGCCGACGGTATGCCGCAGAGCCCGCAGAGTCCAACACTGCGGCCACCCCCTTTGCGAGACAACGGGATCAGCCTCCGGCAAGCTTCCTGTGGTCAGTCACATCCGCCCCACTGGTAACCGGCCGGAGATGCGTCCCCGCCCTCCACGCTGAATGTCCAACGAGCGAACGGCATTGCCCCACAACGGTTCTGACCACCTCACGGTATGACGGACAGGCTGCGACAACCACTTCGGACAGCACCCGCTCGAGCCGATCCTGTTGCCCCGCAACGGGACCGAAGCGGCAGTAACGCGACACGCCGGTGCGGCGTGTCGCGCAGCCGAAGATCCCTTGCCGGCCGTCAGCCGGAGCCGATCAGGGCGTGGAGACCGTGGGCTTCCAGACCGGCCGGGTTTGTTCGAAGGCGGTGATCTCGGTGAGGTGGCGCCGGGTGAGCCCGATGTCGTCCAGCCCCTCTAGCAGGCGCCAGCGGGTGTAGTCGTCGACCTCGAATGCCGCCACGATGTCCCCCGCCTGGACGGTCCGAGACTCGAGGTCGACAGTGATCGAGGCGCCCGGGTTCTGCTCCAGGTACTTCCAGAGCAGCTCGACGTCATCCTGGCTCACGACGGCGGTCAGCAGGCCCTGCTTGCCGCTGTTGCCACGGAAGATGTCCGCGAAGCGCGAGGAGATCACCACCCGGAAGCCATAGTTCATCAGTGCCCACACCGCGTGCTCGCGGGAGGAGCCGGTGCCGAAGTCGGTGCCCGCCACCAGGACCGAGCCCGCGGCATACGGCGGGCTGTTGAGGATGAACGACTCGTCCCTCCGCCAGGCGGCGAACAGGCCGTCCTCGAAGCCGTCGCGGGTGACCCGCTTGAGGTAGGCGGCCGGGATGATCTGGTCGGTGTCGACGTTGCTGCGCCGGAGCGGCACGCCGATGCCGGTATGGGTGGTGAACGCGTCCATCAGTGGACCTCCTGCCCGGCGGGCTCGAGATCGGCGGGGCTGGAGAGGGTGCCGCGCACCGCCGTGGCGGCCGCGACGGGCGGGCTGACGAGGTGGGTGCGTCCGCCCTTGCCCTGCCGCCCCTCGAAGTTGCGGTTGGACGTCGACGCGCTGCGCTCCCCCGGCGCGAGCTGGTCGGGGTTCATGCCCAGGCACATCGAACAGCCAGGGAGGCGCCACTCGGCCCCGGCAGCGGTGAAGACGGCGTCCAGGCCCTCGGACTCGGCCTGCGCGCGGACCCGCGCCGAGCCGGGGACGACGAGCATTCGCACCCCGTCGGCGACCGAGCGACCCTTGATCACGTCGGCGGCGGCGCGCAGGTCCTCGATCCGGCCGTTGGTACACGAGCCGAGGAAGACGGTATCGACCCTGATCTCCCGAAGCGGCGTACCTGCCGTCAGACCCATGTACGCGAGCGCGTGCTTGGCCGCGGACTTGGCGTTGTCGTCGCCCATCTGCTCCGGGTCGGGGACGGCGGTGCCGAGCGGCGCCCCTTGGCCGGGGTTGGTGCCCCACGTGACGAAGGGAGTCAGGGTCGAGGCGTCGATCACGACCTCGTCGTCGAACTCGGCGTCGTCGTCGGTGACCAGCCCACGCCACGACTCCACGGCGGCGTCCCAGTCGGCGCCGGTCGGGGCGTCGTCGCGGCCCTCCAGGTAGGCGAACGTGGTCTCGTCCGGCGCAATCATCCCGGCCCGGGCACCGGCCTCGATCGACATGTTGCACACCGTCATCCGCGCCTCCATGGAGAGGGCGCGGATCGCCGAGCCGCGGTACTCCAGGACGTAGCCCTGGCCGCCGCCGGTGCCGATCCTGGCGATGACGGCGAGGACCATGTCCTTGGCGGTCACGCCGGGCTGGAGGTCACCGTCGACGGTGATCGCCATCGTCTTGAACGGCTTGAGCGGCAGCGTCTGGGTGGCCAGAACGTGCTCGACCTCGGAGGTGCCGATCCCGAGCGCGAGTGCCCCGAACGCCCCGTGCGTCGAGGTGTGGCTGTCGCCGCAGACGATGGTCATGCCCGGCTGGGTGAGGCCGCGCTGCGGGCCGACGACATGGACGATGCCCTGCTCGGCGTCACCCATGGGATACAGCCGGATCCCGAACTCCTGGCAGTTGCGTCGGAGCGTATCGACCTGGGTCTTGCTCACGAGGTCGGTGATCGGGCCCGGCGTCGTCGGGACGTTGTGGTCCTCGGTCGCCAGGGTGAGGTCGGGGCGACGGACGGAGCGGCCCTCGATGCGCAGGCCGTCGAAGGCCTGCGGGCTGGTCACCTCGTGGAGAAGGTGGAGGTCGATGTAGAGCAGGTCCGGTTCCCCGGCCCTGCGGCGCACGACGTGCGCCTCCCACACCTTCTCAGCGAGCGTTCCTGCCATCTCGTTCACCTTCCGAAACCCGTCGTGTGCCGGCCCGTCGGCACCGCGACGAGCGTGCGCCGCCGTGCATCGGGACCGACATTTCCACGCACCATGGCGAGGCGGAGTTGCGTCTCATTCGATGAGACGTCAATATCAAGACATGGACAACACGAGTGGAGTCGGCGTTCTCGACAAGGCAGCCATCGTCCTCGGCGCCCTGGAAGCCGGACCGTCGACCCTCGCCCAGCTGGTCACCGCCACCGGATTGGCCCGGCCGACCGCCCACCGCCTTGCCGTGGCCCTGGAGCACCCCCGGCTCGTCGCACGCGACATGCAGGGACGCTTCGTCCTCGGCCCGCGCCTCGGCGAGCTAGCCGCAGCGGCCGGCGAGGACCGCCTGCTCGCTGCGGCCGGCCCCGTTCTCGGCGCGCTGCGCGACCACACCAACGAGAGCGCCCAACTGTTCCGCCGACAGGGCGACCACCGGGTCTGCGTGTCGGCCGCCGAGCGTCCCGTCGGCCTCCGCGACTCGATCCCGATCGGCGCGAGCCTGACAATGCTCGCCGGCTCGGCTGCCCAGGTCCTTCTCGCCTGGGAGGAGCCGGACCGCTTGCACCGTGGCCTGCACGGCGCCGCCTTCACCGCGACGACCCTGTCCGGCGTCCGGCGTCGGGGTTGGGCGCAGAGTGTCGGCGAACGCGAAGCCGGCGTCGCGTCGGTGTCGGCCCCCGTCCGGGGACCCTCCGGCCGGGTCGTCGCCGCCGTGTCGATCTCCGGCCCCATCGAGCGGCTCTCCCGCCAGCCCGGCCGGCTGCACGCCGCCACCGTGATGGCCGGCGCCAACAAGCTCACCGAGGTCCTCGCTCGCCACGCCGCCCAGCAGGAGGCCCAGAACACCGGCTGAGGCCGGTAAGCAGCCCGCATGCGGACCGACCGGCCGCTGGGTGAGGCTCCGCGCATCAGCGCGGAGCCTCACTCGGTGTAGCCCCGACGGGATTCGAACGCGCGCTACCCCCTTGAGAGGGCGATCAGGCTATCGTTGGCAATGCATGGTCACGCCTTGAAGTGTTGGAAACAAAGGGCTTCGGCGCTAGGCAACGTTGACGCTCATCGGTCGTTTACGGCTGGCATGTGTACCCAATGTGTACCCGTCAAGGATCCTGTGTCGCTGCCTACGCATCTTGACAACCGTCCGATCGCACCCGAAGGCGGATCCAGTTGCGGAGTACCTGGCCGGCGAGGCGGAAAAGGACGCTCGCTCTTCGCGTGCAGAAGTTTCGACGTGGCGCGGTTCCCATCTTCAGTAGCACAAGTGCTACCATGAGCCCATGACGAAGGCAGGACTGCGGGAACTCCGCCAGCACGCAAGCGATCTCGTGCGCCGGGCTGAGCGTGGTGAGACGGTGACGGTGACGGTGAGTGGCCGCGAGGTTGCCCAGCTGGGACCACTGCAGCGCATGCAGTGGCGCACCTGGGACGACATAGTTGCTGTATTCGACGGCCCGTCTGACCATGACTGGGCCCACGACCGTGACTTGGTCGACCATGGGGTCAGCGACCCGTTCGCCAAATGAGGAGCATCCTCGACACGAGTGTCCTTCTGGGACCAAATCCTGGTGCAATTCAGGGAGAGATAGCCATCAGCACCGTCTCGCTGGCGGAGTTGCATTTCGGGGTTTTGGTGGCCCGGTCTGACGACATCCGCGCCACCCGTTTGCGACGACTGGCGACAATCGAGCAGACGTTCCAGGCTCTGCCGATTGATGCAACCGTTGCGCGAGAATATGGGCGGCTTGCGGCTGCCGTCGTGGCCGCAGGTCGAAAGCCACGAACCCGCTCTCTGGACCTATTGATAGCTGCAACTGCGTCAGCAAACGACGCTCGGCTCTACACCCGGAATCCATCAGATCTTGTTGGACTAGAAGATCTCCTTGAGATCGTCAGCATCCGCTGAAGATCGGCCCACAGACAAGAGCGAGCCCGCAATGCGGCATGTGCGTGAAGGTCTGTTTAGCTGGCGGTGTTGAGCCGCCGGACGATGAGCTGGTTGATGCTGAGCTTCTCTTCGGCGGCTTCGATGGCCAGGCGTCGGTGCAGAGCTTCGCCGACTCGTAGGTTG
>JBDTBX010000109.1:0-2887 GCA_039923915.1 Nostocoides sp.
CGAACGGTCGGTCGGGGTGGATGAGTAGTTGGCCGGCCGTGTAGCGCACGGTGCCGTCGGGGTTCCGGACGGCTGCGTTGTGGACCAGCAGGACCCGACTCGTGCCACATTCGCGGTTACTGATGCGTAGTTTGATGTTTGTGCTGGTCAGAGGCTTACGGTCGGGCGCGTTGACCCACTAAACGGTCCTGGCTGGAGCGCTCATCGGGTCGGTAGGGTCGGTTCGTGGTGTTCGTGCGCAAGGTCAGGACCGCCTCGGGTGCCACGGCGGTGCAGATCGCCGAGCATGACCAGGGTCGTGACCGGGTGATTGAGCATGTTGGCTCGGCGCATGACGCGGCGGAGCTGGCGGCGTTGTTGGAGACCGCCCGGCGGCGGATGCACCCGGGCCAAGGTGAGCTTGACCTTTCCGGTGCCACGTCGGGGCAGGCGGTGATCACCGGCAAGGCGAGCGTCGTGTTGTGGCAGGCACTGTCGCAGGCTTACGCCCGGCTCGGGTTCGGTGTGCTTGGTGATGAGGTGTTCGAGCAGTTGGTGCTGGCGCGGGTGGTGGAGCCGACTAGCAAGGCGGACTCGCTGCGGGTCCTGGACGAGCTGGGCGTCGCGCACGCGTCGTTGCGCACGGTGTTCCGGACCCTGAAGAGGGTCCAGGATCGGGGGTACCGGGACAGAGTCGCCGCGGCGTGTTTCGAGCACGCCGCCGCCCGCGGGGACGTGTCGTTGTGTCTGTACGACGTCACGACGCTGTACTTCGAGGCGGAGAACGAGGACGAGCTGCGCAAGGTCGGGTACTCCAAGGAGCGTCGGATCGACCCGCAAATCGTGGTTGGGCTGCTCGTCGACCGGACCGGGTTCCCTTTACAGATCGGCTGTTTCGAAGGAAACAAGGCGGAGAAGCTGACCATCGTGCCGATCGTGAAGGCGTTCACGCAGGCTCACCAGCTCGCGGACATGGTCGTCGTCGCGGACGCCGGGATGCTCTCCAGCGAGAACCTGAAGGAACTGGCCGGGGAACACCTGCGGTTCATCGTCGGCTCCCGGATGACCAAGGCCCCGCTGGATCTGGGGTCCCACTTCCGGTGGCACGGCGACGCGTTCAGCGACGGGCAGGTCATCGACACGATCACCCCACGCGGGCGCGGTCCGTGGCGGGAGAACGACGTCATGATCAAGGCCGAGCCCGTGTGGGACCCTGCCGCGCATCCCGGCTCGTGGCGGGCGGTATGGGCCTACTCCAGGAAGCGGGCCGTGCGGGACTCGAAGACCCTGGCCCTGCAGGAGAACCGCGCCAAGGCCGTGATCACCGGCGAAAAAGCTTCAAAAGCAACGAGATTCGTCAAGACCACCGGGAGCAGCAAGACCCTAGACGAAGCCAGCCTGGCCCGTGCCAGACGCCTGGCCGGCCTCAAAGGCTACGTCTCCAACATCCCCGCGGACGTGATGACACCGGCCGAGGTCATCAGCTCCTATCACGACCTGTGGCACGTCGAGGCCTCGTTCCGGATGTCCAAGACCGACCTGAGGGCCCGGCCCATCTTCCACCACCTCAAGGACTCGATCGAGGCACACCTCACCATCGTCTTCACCGCCCTCGCCGTCGCTCGTCACCTGCAAACGGTGACCGGCCTGAGCATCCGCAAGATCGTCCACACCCTGCGGCCGATCCAGCAGATCCGCGTCACAATCGCCGGGCACACCCACCTGGCCACCGATCCCCTGCCCGAGGCCGCCCTCGACATCCTCGAAGCCCTCGCCCAGGACGCCACACACTAAAGTGGCACGACTCGGGAGGTCCTGGGACGCGGGGTCGATCTCGTCTCGTACGGCGGTTTGACGGCCGGACTCGATGACGACATCGTCCGCGAAGCTGTGCTCCTGTGATGAGCCGTAGGTCAGCCAAGGAGCTTCTTCATAGTGGAGGCTGGCTTGAGCGGGCTGATGAAGTACGCCGACGAGGCAAGTTGGCTTATCTGTCGGACGGCCTGCTCCAGGAGGCCGGCGACTCCCTGATGATGAAACTTCGGCGAAGCGGCCAATCGCCTGGCCAAACTCGATGTTCTCGCACCCGATGGGATGGACTGGGCGCTCGCTATGGCGAACCGCAACTTCATCATCCACCAGTGCGACGAGATCGACCGCGAGCTGACCTGGCTCACGCTGTCGCGAGACCTACCGGCGTGGAGGTCGTCGTTGGAGTCGCTGTTCGCCCAGGCCACGGCGTCAATCACTGACGAAACCGGCTGAAGAGGCCAAGAGTTCATCGGCCCAAGGGTCCTGAAGCCGTTGCACCGATCCGACCAGGTGAAGGCCTGGATTACGCCCGGCGACGCTGACGCCGACGACGCACTCACCGTCGTGGGTGCCGGCCGAGGGGGAGACGCCACGTAGGGGCTTTGGGCATACGCCAGCCCGTATGCCGCCCGCTCACGGGTGCGCGTCCGGCCCGGCGCCGCTTCAGTTGGCACTCGTCCCGAGTCGGGCGGACCATGAAGGGGTCCGAGTCCACCGTGGTGGGCGTCGAGCCCGTCGCCCACCGATGAACGAGATTGCCTGCCGGACATTGGCAGTCATCATGTCGAACCCAGGTCAACCGACCATCAGTGCGGGCGCGTCGGGTGACGTCGTCCGCCGTCTCCAGCGCGGCCTGCGCCGCACGCCCAACCTCGGGATCGTCGTCGACGGCTCGTTCGGCCCGCTGACGGAGGCGGCGGTGCGCGCCTTCCAGCAGGGGGAGGGTCTGGTCGTCGACGGCATCGTCGGCCCACACACGTGGGCGGCGCTCCCGGATGGCGGGCCGATGCTGACCCTCCAGATCGGCTCGAGCGGCGCGGTCGTCAGCAGCCTCCTGACCCTGGCGGCCGCCTCGACCTGCTCGCCCGCGCGGGAC
>JBDTBX010000110.1:0-9519 GCA_039923915.1 Nostocoides sp.
GGGGTCGGCCGCGGCGGGAGAGACGAGCGGGCAGCATACGGCCGATCCGGAGTCGCTGCTGGAGGGCCTCAACCCCGAGCAGCGCGAGGCCGTGCTCCACGAAGGCAGCCAGCTGCTCATCGTCGCCGGCGCCGGCTCGGGCAAGACCAAGGTGCTGACGACCCGGATCGCCTATCTGCTCGGCGCGCGCGGCGTCCAGCCAGGCCAGGTCCTGGCCATCACCTTCACCAACAAGGCCGCGGGCGAGATGCGCGAGCGGGTCGAGGGGCTCGTCGGGCCGCGGGCGCGGGCCATGTGGGTCATGACGTTCCACTCCGCGTGCGTGCGGATCCTGCGGCGCGAGGCCCCCAAGGTTGGGATGAAGTCGACGTTCTCGATCTACGACGCCGCCGACAGCCAGCGACTGATGTCGATGGTGCTGCGCGACATGGACCTCGACGCCAAGCGCTACAACCCGCGCACCTTCTCCCACCAGGTCTCCAACCTCAAGAACGAGTTGATCGACGAGGAGACGTATGCCGCCCGCGTGGGGTCCGTCGACCCGACGGATTCGACGGGTGGCACGGCGGCCTACGCCCAGGGCGGGACGCACCAGGAGCGGGTGCTCGCGGAGGCGTACGCGTCCTACCAGCGGCGGCTGCGGCAGGCCAACGCGATGGACTTCGACGACCTGATCATGACCACGGTCAACCTGCTCCGGGCCTTCCCCGACGTGGCCGAGCACTACCGCCGTCGGTTCCGGCACGTCATGGTCGATGAGTACCAGGACACCAACCACGCCCAGTACGCCCTCGTCAAGGAGCTCGTCGGGGGAGCTGGCGCGACCCTTTCAGGTGTGGTCGACGGACCCCGGGTGCCGCCGGGGGAGCTGGTCGTGGTCGGTGATGCCGACCAGTCCATCTATGCCTTCCGGGGCGCGACGATCCGCAACATCGTCGAGTTCGAAGCGGACTACCCCGACGCGAAGACCATCGTGCTGGAACAGAACTACCGCTCGACCCAGAACATCCTGACGGCGGCCAACGCCGTCATCGAGCGCAACCAGGGCCGCCGCAAGAAGAACCTCTGGACGGCAGCCGGCGCCGGCGAGCTGATCGTCGGCTACGTCGGCGACAACGAGCACGACGAGGCCTCGTTCGTCGCCACGACGATCGACGAGCTCGGCGACGAGGTCGGCGTGTCGCCCAAGGACGTCGCCGTCTTCTATCGCACCAACGCCCAGAGCCGGGCGCTGGAGGAGGTGTTCGTCCGGGTCGGCCTGCCCTACAAGATCGTCGGCGGCACGCGCTTCTACGAGCGGCGTGAGGTCAAGGACGCCCTGGCCTATCTGCGGGTCATCTCCAACCCGGACGACTCGGTCAACCTGCGCCGGGTCCTCAACGTGCCCAAGCGGGGGATCGGCGACCGGGCCGAGGCCGTCATCGCGGCGCTCGCCGAGCGCGAGCGGATCTCCTTCGTCCAGGCCCTCGGCCGTCCCGAGGATGCCCCGGGCATCGCCACCCGATCAGTCGCGGCGATCAAGGGTTTCACCTCATTGCTGGAGTCGCTCGGGGCTGTGCGCGACGACGAGTCGGCCGGGGTCGCCGAGCTGCTCGAGGCGATCATCGACCGCTCGGGCTACCTCGCCGAGCTCCGCGCCAGCCAGGACCCCCAGGACGAGACGCGTATCGAGAACCTCCACGAACTCGTCGCTGTCGCAAGGGAGTTCGACGAGACGCGCGCCATGACCGGCGAGGTCAACTCGTTGGAGGACTTCCTCGAGCAGGTGTCGCTCGTCGCCGACGCCGATGAGATCCCGGTCGCCGGTGACGACTCCGGCGTCGTCACCCTGATGACGCTGCACACGGCCAAGGGTCTGGAGTTCCCCGTCGTGTTCCTCACCGGCCTCGAGGACGGCACGTTCCCGCACCTGCGGTCGCTGGGCGACCCCAAGGAGCTGGAGGAGGAGCGCCGGCTCGCCTACGTCGGGATCACCAGGGCCCGCGAGCGACTGCACATCTCCCGGGCCGCGGTCCGCTCGGCGTGGGGCGCGCCGTCCTACAACCCGGCGTCCCGCTTCCTCGACGAGATCCCGTCGGAGCTGATCGACTGGAAGCGCTCGCAGTCGGCGCTGACCTCGATGCGTCCTGGGACACCGGCCGTGGCGACCCTGGCCGGACGACCGGGTGTCAGGTCACCGGGCAACCGGCCGATCATCGCGCTGAGGCCCGGCGACCGCGTCACGCACGACTCGTTCGGGATGGGCACCGTGGTGCGCGTCGAGGGCGACGGCGAGAAGTCGATGGCCCATGTCGACTTCGGCGCCGAGGCCGGCGTCAAACGCCTCCTGCTGCGCTACGCCCCTCTCGAGAAGCTCTGACGCGAGCCAAGTGAGTTCAGCGTCTCAGTAATCGAGGTGGTGCTCGGTCATCCAGGGGTGGGGGTCGATCGGCCCGCCGCCGGCCGGGTGGATCTCCAGGTGCAGGTGCGACCCGAACGAGTGGCCGGTGTTGCCGACGTAGCCGACGACCTCACCGGGGGAGACCCGCTGGCCGACGACCGCGCTGATCCCGCTCTGGTGTTCGTAGAAGGACTCCGTGCCGTCCCAGTACGTGATCTTGGTGGTGTTGCCACCCCCGCCCATCCAGCCGGTGAAGGAGACGACGCCGGACGACATCGCGTAGATCGGGGTGCCGGTGGGGCAGGCCAGGTCGTTGCCGGTGTGCATCGTGCCCCAGCGCATCTTGAACCCCGACGTGAAGGTCGCGCCGTGCACCGGCATGACCCAGGCGTGGGCGGCGGCCAGCAGGGCCACCGCCTGCTTCTTGGCGAGGGCGACTCGGGCCTGGTCGCGGGCAACTCGGGCCTGGTCGCGGGCAACTCGGGCCTGCTCCTGCTCTCGGCCGAGGATGGCGGCGGCCTCCAGCTGGGCGTCGGAGCGGCGCTGGGAGGCCTGGGCGTCGTCGGCTCGGGCCTCGGCGGCCTGGGCGGCGGCGCTCCCGCTGAATGCGGCCTGGCTGGCGGTGAGCTCGATCCCGGTGTGTGTCTCGGCCATCGTTGCCCCGGTGGCCGTCAGGACGAGCGTGGCCGCGGCAGCGGTCGGGAGCACGAAGCCACCCGACAGGGTGGCCGGGAGGCGCAGGCGCCTGGCGGCCAGGCGATGCCGACCGGCATACGGACGTGAGCTCACAGGGTAAAACCTTCGTGCAGGGGACACGGCAGGGTCGGCAACGGTGGCCACAGGGCCGTCACGCTGGACGCGTGAAACGCACCCTACCGTTACACCTTCGTGATGTCTAAACCCCCAAGCCGGAAGGTGGACTCCGCCACACCGGAGCGGCGTGCCGCGGCAGCACGCTGACCCCGGGCGTCACGATCCGTCCGTCGCTGTCCAGGTGCGCGAGCGCGGTGGAGATGCCGTGGACGACGTTGCCGATGATGGGCAGCGAGACGTGCCCGACCCCGTGCAGCTTGACGTTGTGGGCGTCCAGGTCGGGATGGGCGATCGCGGCGTTCTCGTGCGGCAGGACGGCCTCGTCCAGGTCGCTCCAGTAGGCGATGAACCTCGTCGCGCAACCGGGAGCCGGCCGTTGCAGCTCGCGGACGAGGCCGCTGCCGGGCCGCAGCTGGCTGCCCAGGGCCGAGGGCCAGGCGTATGCGGCATACGTGCCGGAATGCGGTGCGCCCAGCGTGACGAGCGTGTGCACGCGCTCGTCACCGCCGAGCCGGGTCACGTAGTAGCGGGCGACGAGACCGCCGAGGCTGTGCCCGATGATGTGGATCCGCTCGTAGCCGGTCTCGGCCACGAGCGCCTCGACCTCCTCGGCGAGCCGGGCCGCGATGGTCCGGACGTCGCCGCGCAGCGAGTTGTAGTTCATCGTCGAGACCTGCCCGAAGCCACGACGGAGCAGGCCCTTGCGGAGCAGGGTGAAGATCGAGCGATTGTCGACGAGGCCGTGGACGAGCAGGATCGGTGTCCCGGCGGCTTCCAGGTCGGAGATGAGCAGCCCGCGCTGGACCGGCGGCAGGTGCTCGATCCCGTAGCCGTGGGCGTTGCGGCGCTTGGTGTCGCCAGCGAGCCCGAACGGATAGGTGAGCAGGTGGGCCACCACCCACGTCGCCTCGGCGACGGTTCCGGCGATCATCGATGGTGAGGCCATGGCCCGGATGCCGCGCACGGCAAGGGCTGCGGCCTGCCCCACAGGGTGCGCGACCGCCACCCGTACGGCCGACTCTGCGCACTGGGCCACCACCTGCAAGGGGGCGGCGGAGGTCGTGAGATCGGGGACGGACATGATGTACCAGACAGTAACCACAGGCCGGCCGGTTGCCTAGGATCCGATCCAGGCAAACGGCGGCACAGGTCACCTCAACGCACGTTGCCCGGTCACTCCCGTTCGCTGGCGAGGCTACGATCGGCCCATGACGGATTCACCGCTGCGCGTCGTCGTGGCCAAGCCGGGCCTGGACGGGCACGACCGCGGAGCCAAGGTCGTGGCGCGTGCCCTGCGCGATGCCGGCATGGAGGTCGTCTACACCGGCCTGCACCAGACGCCCGAGCAGATCGTCGAGGCGGCGATCCAGGAGGACGCCGATGCCATCGGCCTGTCCGTCCTCTCCGGCGCGCACATGACGCTGTTCGCCAAGGTCATCGCGATCCTCAAGGAGCGTGACGCCTCGGACATCGTCGTCTTCGGCGGCGGAATCGTCCCCGCGGCCGACATCCCCGAGCTGGAGAAGCTTGGCGTGGCCAAGATCTTCACGCCCGGCGCGACGACGACCGAGATCGTCGATTGGGTGCGCGGGGCCGTCGTTCCCGCCTGACGGCGCACGGGTCGTGCCGCAGGCCCACAGGTGATCGACCGTGTGGGATCGTGTCCTCGACAGAATCGGTGACCAACCGGGCGGGTCGGGTCGGCGTCTACAAGACATGACGACGGTGACCCAGCCCATCGCTGTGCGGTGGAAGGGAGGGACGATGCCGGGCGCCGCCATATCGGCCGGACGCTCCCAGGAACTGGCCGTCCGCGAGGTCTACCGCGCCCACTTCGGCATGCTTGCGGGCTGGTCGACCAAGCTCGTCGGTGACCCCGACCTCGGCCACGATGTCGCCACCGAGGCCTTCCTCCGCCTCCTCAAGCATTGGGGTGACGTCGAGGAGCCCAAGCCCTGGCTCTACACGACCGCGGCCAACATCATCCGCGACCACTGGCGCAAGCGCGGTCGCGAGCACGCGGCATACCAGCGCTTCGGCTACGACGACGGCGTGACCGTGCCCGGCGACGTCGCCACCAACCTCACCGTGCGCGCCGCCGTCCTGGCCCTGCCGGACCGACTCCGCGTCCCGGTGATGCTCCACTACTTCGCCGACCTCACCATCGCCCAGGTGGCTACGCAGATGAGCAAGTCCGAGGGCACCATCAAGCGTGACCTCTGGGATGCCCGGGGCCGCCTCGCCACGTTGCTGGAGGACGCCCGATGAACGACGACGACCCGGTGGAGGAGTTCTTCACCCGCGAACGCCGCGACATCCACCCCCTGCCCGGTGACGACGAGCACTGGACGGCCCTCGTCGATGCGCACCGGCGCAGCCGCAGGTCGCGCTGGACCGGCTTCGCTGCCGGTGCGGCAGCGGCTGCCGTGATCGTTGGCGGTGTTGGCTACACCCTGCGCCCTTCCGCCAACGGAGCATTGCCCGGCAGTCACACGGCGAGCAGCACAACCCGGTCGCCGAGCCCGTCGGGGAGTCCCAGCTCTTCGGCTGCCACCGGGTCGACCGCGACCTCCACGCCCCGGCCAACCACCCGACCAGTTCCGTCGGACTTCGTGGTGCTCTCGGTGAGCAACGCCGGCTCCGACACCGTCTTCGCGCTCGGCACGACGACCAGCAACGGCACCGGGCTGCCGGCCGTGGCTCGCTCGACCGACAACGGCAAGACGTGGCTCGTCGTGGCGTCCCTGCCCGGTGCGAGCACGCCGGGGCGGCAGGTCACCGGCCAGGTCGGCAACGACACGTCGTTCACCCAGATCCGGATGGCCAGCCAGAAGGTCGGCTACATCTTCGGCGGCTCCCTCATGCGGACCACCGACGGTGGGTTCCACTGGTACCCGTATGCCGTGCCCGGTCAGGACGTCCTCGCCCTGGAGACCGACGGCAAGAACCTTGCGATCGCCTCGACGACCGGCTCGTGCGACGGCCTGACCTGCTCCGGTGACCTGCTGGTGACCTCGACCTCGGTGACCGCCGACAGCGTCGCCACCCCGACCTGGACGCTGGCTCAGTCCTCGCCCATCAGGTCGGTCTCCTTCGCCTGGCAGAACGGCGGCCTCTTCCTCACCCTGCAGACCACCCAGGCCCGGTCGGCCGGCCCCATCGGCGCCAAGGGCTTCCAGCCTGCCGTCCTCCCCGGCTGTCAGCCGGGCACGTCGGCATCCAACCTGGTCGTGCCGGCCAGCGGAGGCACGATGTTCGCGCTCTGCCCGGGCGGAGGGGCAGCCGGTTCGGTCGGCTTCGGTGTAGCGAGCAGCACCGACGGCGTCGCATGGAGCGGCGTGAGCGCGGCAGACTCGGGGGCGCTGACACTGGTCAGCGGACCGTTCCTGTCGGTCGCCGCCTCCGACGGCCAGCACCTCGTCGCGGTATCGGGCGGGAGCCCTGACGTGCACGGCTCGATGCGGGTCAGCTCCGACGGAGGTGTCACGTGGGGTGATGCCAAGAAGCCGCCGACCATGCCGGACCGCGGCTGGTACTGGGTCGGTTCCCCCGGCGGCGGCCAGTTCTACGCAGTCCCGGCGCCCTCCTCCGGCGCCTACTGGTTGAGTACCGACCGCGGCGCGACGTGGTCGAAGGTTCAGGTTGCCCGGGCCACCTGAGGCGCCGAGCGGCAACCCGGGTGTCCGGCATACGGAGGTCTGGTCCCGGCCAAGGGCGGGCGGTTTCGGCGTGAAATTGGTCCCACCCGGCAATGCCGGGTCGGGCCGGGGCCGGGCACGGGACTAGTCTGCGGAACGCAGATCGCGCGGCGATTCGAGACGGCCGCGCCCACCGACCACTGAAGGACGGACAGCCCCGTGGATCTCTACGAGTACCAGGCCCGTGACGTGTTCGAGGCCCATGGCGTGCCGGTTCTCGCCGGCGCCGTGGCCACCACCCCCGAGGAGGCCCGCGCGGCCGCCGAGCTGATCGGGCCCAAGAGTGGTGGCGTGACCGTCGTCAAAGCGCAGGTCAAGACCGGCGGACGTGGCAAGGCCGGCGGCGTCAAGGTGGCCAAGAGCGCCGAAGAGGCCGAGCAGTTCGCCGGACAGATCCTCGGGATGGACATCAAGGGCCACACGGTCCACACGGTGATGATCGCCCAGGGCGCGCAGATCGCCGAGGAGTACTACTTCTCGGTCCTGCTCGACCGCTCCAACCGAACCTACCTGGCCATGTGCAGCAAGGAGGGCGGGGTCGAGATCGAGCAGCTGGCCGTCGAGCGGCCCGAAGACCTCGCGCGCGTCGCCGTCGACCCCAACGTGGGCATCGACGAGGCCAAGGCCGAGCAGATCGTGGCGGCCGCGGGCTTCGATGCCGAGACCGGCGACAAGATCGTCCCGGTCCTGCAGCGGCTGTGGGACGTGTATGCCGGCGAGGACGCGACCCTCGTCGAGGTCAACCCGCTCGTCAAGACGACGTCCGGTGACATCCTCGCCCTCGACGGCAAGGTCACCCTCGACGCGAACGCCGACTTCCGCCACCCCGAGCACGCGGCGCTGGAGGACGAGAGCGCGGCCGACCCGCTCGAGGCGGCCGCCAAGGCCAAGGGCCTGAACTACGTCAAGCTCGACGGAGACGTCGGCATCATCGGCAACGGCGCCGGGCTCGTCATGTCGACCTTGGACGTCGTCGCGTATGCCGGGGAGGCGTTGGGTTCGAAGCCAGCCAACTTCCTCGACATCGGCGGCGGTGCGTCGGCCGAGGTGATGGCCAACGGTCTCGGGATCATCCTCGGCGACCGGCAGGTCAAGAGCGTCTTCGTCAACGTCTTCGGCGGGATCACCTCCTGCGACGAGGTCGCCAACGGCATCGTCGGCGCGCTCAACGCCCTCGGTGACGACGCGACCAAGCCGCTCGTCGTCCGCCTCGACGGCAACAACGTCGAGGAGGGCCGGCGCATCCTGACCGAGTTCAACCACCCGTTGGTGAGCATCGAAGAGACCATGGACGGCGCTGCGCTCAAGGCCGCCGAGCTGGCCGCAGCAGCGCCCAGCCACTCCCCCTCCAACTGACTCAAGGGACGAGAACACAACAATGGCAATCTTCCTCACTGCCGACTCCAAGGTCATCGTCCAGGGGATGACTGGCTCGGAGGGCATGAAGCACACGACCCGGATGCTCGCCTCGGGCACCCAGATCGTGGGCGGCGTCAACCCGCGCAAGGCCGGCACGTCCGTCGACTTCCCGGGTGACGTCTCGGTCCCGGTCTTGGGCACCGTCGCCGACGCGATGGCGTCGACGGGTGCCGACGTGTCCGTCGTCTTCGTCCCGCCGGCGTTCGCCAAGGCAGCCGTCGTCGAGGCGATCGACGCCGGCATCGGGCTGCTCGTCGTCATCACCGAGGGCATCGCCGTCAAGGACTCCGCCGAGTTCTACAACTACAGCCTCGGCAAGGGCACCCGGATCATCGGCCCGAACTGCCCCGGCCTGATCAGCCCCGGCAAGTCCAACGCGGGCATCATTCCGGCCAACATCTCCGGAGCCGGCCGGGTCGGGCTCGTCTCCAAGTCCGGCACGCTGACCTACCAGATGATGTACGAGCTCCGGGACTTCGGCTTCTCCACCGCAGTCGGCATCGGCGGCGACCCGATCATCGGGACGACGCACATCGACTGCCTCGAGGCCTTCGAGAACGACCCCGAGACCGACGCCATCGTCATGATCGGTGAGATCGGCGGCGACGCCGAGGAGCGGGCCGCGGCCTACGTCAAGGACCACGTGACCAAACCGGTCGTTGGCTACGTCGCCGGCTTCACCGCCCCCGAGGGCAAGACGATGGGCCACGCCGGCGCGATCGTCTCCGGCTCCTCGGGCACCGCGCAGGGCAAGAAGGAGGCCCTCGAGGCGGCCGGGGTCAAGGTCGGCAAGACGCCGTCAGAGACCGCTGCCCTGATGCGCGAGATCATGCGGGGCCTCGCCGCGTAGCCCACCATCACGATTGCCTCATGTCGGGTGCTCTCGGCGTTGCGTCCCCGCTCCGACGCCCGTCATTGCCGACACTGGACACCTCATGACCGTCATCGACCTGCTCAGAGGCGTCCGCGCCGGCTCGTCCGACCTGCACGCCTCGGCCGACCCGGGTGATGCCGGCCCGCCCCCGACCCGGGCGCGCCTGATCGGCCGGGGCGCCCTCGCGGCCCTGGCCTCGCTCGGCGTCAGCTGGGCGCTGGCCCTCATCGGGTGGCTCGCCAGCGGCCAGTCCACCGTGGGGCTGCTGCCGGTACTCGGGATCGGGACCGATGGCTGGCTCCTCGCCCACGGCGGCCGGATCGATGTCGGCCAGG
>JBDTBX010000111.1:0-7653 GCA_039923915.1 Nostocoides sp.
CCTGCGCACCCGTGTCGGCGAGCACGGCTTCGTTGGCGATCAGCTGCCAGATTTGGGAGCGGGAGATCTCTGCGGTAGCGGCGTCCTCCATCTGGTTGTGGATCGCCACGGCGCCGTTGCCGGAGAGCCACACGGCGACGTAGGCGAGGGCGACGTAGAGGTTGTTGCGCAGCCCCGTCTCGGTGTTGCTGCCGGGGGCCGACCGCACATCGAGCAGGTCGGCGCCGGAGACCGACACGTCCTCTCGGAGCCGGTCGAGCTGGTTGGGGCGGTCGCCGAGGACGCCGTCGAAGACCTCCTGGCAGACCTCCACGAGGCCTGGGTGCGCCACCCAGGAGCCGTCGAAGCCGTCGCCGGCCTCACGGGTCTTGTCCGACCGGACCTTCTCGAAGGCGACGGCGTTGACCTCGGGGTCGCGGCTGGGGATGAAGGCGGCCATGCCACCCATCGCGTAGGCGCCCCGCTGGTGACAGGTCTTGACGAGCAGCTCGGTGTAGGCCCGCATGAACGGCGCGCGCATGGTGATGTCGCCGCGGTCGACGAGGACGAAGTCCGGTCCCGCGTCGCTGAAGTACTTGATGACGCTGAACAGGTAGTCCCAGCGCCCGGCGTTCAGGCCTGCCGCGTGCTCGCGCAGCTCATAGAGGAACTCCTCCATCTCGAAGGCCGCGGGGATCGTCTCGATGAGCATCGTGGCGCGGACCGTGCCGTGCGGGATGCCGAGCTCGGCCTGGGCGAAGGTGAAGACGTCGTTCCAGAGGCGGGCCTCCAGATGGCTCTCCATCTTGGGCAGGTAGTAGTAGGGGCCGTGCCCGTTGTCGATGAGCAGTTGGGCGAGGTGGAAGAAGTGCAGCCCGAAGTCGACGAGTGCACCGACGGCGCGCCGGCCGTCGACGAGGACGTGGGCCTCGTCCATGTGCCAGCCGCGCGGGCGGGTGACGACCACAGCCAGGGGGGCGTCGGTACGCAGCCGGTACTCGCGGCCGTCCTCGCTGGTGAAGGACAGCGTTCCCCGAGCCCCGTCGCGCAGGTTGAGGATCGAGGACACGACGTTGGGCCAGGTGGGGCAGGAGGCGTCCTCCATGTCCGCGAGCCACACCTTGGCGCCGGAGTTGAGGGCGTTGATGGCCATCTTGGCAGGCACGGCCGGTCCGGTCATCTCCACCCGCCGGTCCCGCAGTGCCGCGGGGGTCGGCGCGACGACCCACTCGGAGGTGCGGATCTGTTGGGTCTCGGGCAGGAAGTCCAGCCGGCCGGTGCGAGCGATCTCGTCCCGTCGCCCTGCGCGGGCGGCGAGCAGCTCGTCGCGGCGCCCGGCGAACCGCTCGTGCAGGGCCTCCACGAAGGCCAGCGCCTCGGGTGTGAGGATCTCCTGAGCACCTTCGACGGGGTTCGGGTCGGTGAGTTCGAGGGCCATCATGGGTCCTTTCGGGGTCAGCGGTCGGAAATCAGGGGGTAGCGGGGGCGGTGATCGCGGCGACGACGGCCTCGGCCACGGCCGGCGCGACGCGGGGGTCGAAGACGCTGGGGACGATGTAGCTGGCGTTGAGCTCCGCCGGCGTGACGCAGTCGGCGATGGCCTGGGCCGCTGCCACGAGCATCTCGGTGGTGATGTCCCGCGCACCGGCGTCGAGCAGGCCGCGGAACAGGCCCGGGAAGGCCAGGACGTTGTTGATCTGGTTGGGGAAGTCGCTGCGACCGGTGGCCACGACGGTGGCGTGCTGAGCCGCGTCGAGCGGGTGGATCTCGGGGTCGGGGTTGGCCAGGGCCAGCACGATCGCCCCCTCGGCCATCGTGGCCACCTGCTCGGCACCGATGATGTTGGGCGCGGAGACCCCGATGAAGACGTCGGCTCCGACCATGACGTCGTGCAGGGTGCCCGACACGTCCTCGGTGTTGGTGTTGTCGGCGATCCACTGACGGTGGGGATCGGCATACGTATGGCCGCGGTGGATCGCACCCGAGCGGTCACAGGCCACGATGTGCCCGGCTCCCTGGGCGTGCAGCAGCTGGATGATCGCGTGTCCTGCGGCGCCGGCACCGCTCACCACGATGCGCGCCTCCTCGATCGTCTTGCCGACGACACGAAGGGCGTTGATGAGGGCCGCCAGGACGACGATGGCGGTGCCGTGCTGGTCGTCGTGGAAGACGGGGATGTCGAGCTCCTCGCGCAGCCGGCGCTCGATCACGAAGCAGCGAGGAGCGGAGATGTCCTCCAGGTTGATTCCTCCGTAGACGGGCGCGATTGCCTTGACGATGGCGATGATCTGCTCGGTGTCCTTGGTGTCCAGGCAGACCGGCCACGCGTCGACGCCGGCGAACCGCTTGAACAGGGCGGCTTTGCCCTCCATGACCGGCAGGGCCGCGGCGGGCCCGATGTCGCCGAGTCCGAGCACGGCCGTCCCGTCGGTGACGACCGCGACCGTGTTGCGCTTGATGGTCAGCCGCCGGGCGTCGTCGGGGTTGGCCGCGATGGCCAGGCAGACCCGGGCCACGCCCGGGGTGTAGGCGCGGGACAGGTCGTCGCGGGTGCGCAGCTCGACCTTGGGCTCGACCGACAGCTTGCCGCCGAGGTGCATGAGGAAGGTGCGGTCGCTGACCTTTCGGACACTCACCCCCGGGATCGCGTCGACGCTGTCGGCGACCTCCTTGGCGTGCGCGTCATCGGCGGTGTTGCAGGTGATGTCGACGATCACGTTCTCGTGGGTGGACTCGATGACGTCCAGCGCGGTGATCTCCGCGCCGGCGGCTGCGGCCGCGGCCGCCAGCTCGGTGGTGGCGGTGAACCCTGCAGGGGCGGAGACCCGCATGGTGATGGCATGACCTGGGGTGGGGCGCGACATGGGGTGGTCCTCTCGGCGACTGCGGCGTTTCCGTATTATGGATCTTACATTCTGCTGAGCGGAAGATTCAACCTGAAAAGATAAATGGGTTCGACCCCGCTCCGGCGATCGGCTGGCGCGGCGCCCAGCGCGTTGCCGACCTCGGCGACCGGGCCTGCGACGAACCCGACCCAGGTCGTCGCAGCCGGGGTCAGCGGTGGTGGGCGGCCTCTGCGGCGTCGGCGTCGGCCTTGGTCTCGTGAACGGATCCCGCGGCGTGCTCTGGGGGCGCGTAGAGGGAGTACAGCGACAGGTCGACCTGGCCCGCGTTGACGACGTTGTGCCAGGTGCCGGCCGGGATGACCACGGCCCAGTCATCGAGCAGGTCGTGGGTCTGGTCCATGCTGTCGCGGTCGCTCCCCATGCTGACCAGCGCGCGACCGGCCTCCACCCGGATGAACTGGTCGAGATCGGCGTGCTTCTCCACGCCGATCTCCTCGCCCGGTTTGAGTCGCATCACCGTGAGCTGCATCTGCCTGCCCGTGAACAGCACCCGACGGAAACTGGCGTTGTGGACAGTCTCATCGTCAATGTTCCCGACCCAACCGACCATGCTGGCTCCCTTCGAGCGCCGCCTTGCGGGCACCGCTGGTGTTCGATCCTATTGAGATGCTCCGGGGTTGTCCCGGTGGTTCGACCTGGTCCGCTGGTGCGCACGCAGGGGGTCCGCCTTCAGCGGCGGCCCATCTCGGCGCTGATCCGGGCCGCAGCGTCCTGGAGCAGGGGGACGGCTTCGGCGATGAACTCCTTGGTCATCCGCGGGGCCGGGCCGGACGCGGACAGGGCCAGTCGGCGCGGTGACTCCAGGACGGGGACCGCTACGCAGCGGACCCCGAGCTCCTGCTCACCGTCGTCGATGGCGTAGCCGGTGCGACGGGCCTCGTCGACGGCGGTGAGGAAGGCATCGGGGGTGGTCAGCGTGTGGTCGGTGTGTCGTGGCATACCGGTGCGCTTCAGCAGCGCGCGAACGGCCGCATCGGACTCCTGGGCGAGCATCACCTTGCCGACCGCTGTCGAGTGCGGCAGGGTGCGTCGACCGACCTCGGTGAACATCCGCATCGAGTTGCGGGAGCCCTGGACCTGGCCGATGTAGACGATCTCGTCGCCATCGAGCATGGCCAGGTTGACCGATTCCCCGAGCTTGTCCACGACAGCGGCCAGGTGCGGGCGCGCCCAGGTGCCCAGCAGCTGGGAGGTCATCTCCCCGAGCCGGATCAGGCGCGGGCCCAGTGAGTACTGGCGACTGGGCTCCTGGCGCAGGTAGCCCAGGTCGACCAGGGTGCGGACGAGCCGGTGGATCGTGGGTAGTGGCAGATCGGCGTCGGTCGCCAGCTGGGACAGCCCGGTCACCCCACCGGCGTCGGCCAGGGTCTCCAGGATGTTGAAGGCGCGTTCCAGGGACTGGACGCCGCCGCCGGACCGGGCTGAGCGGGCCGGATCGGCGGGGTCGGGCAGGCCCGGGTCCCCGTGGGTGGGCAGGGGGGTGTCCGCGGTCCGGCCGGCCATGGCGGGCTCCTTCGTATTCGGTAGCGGATTTCCGCATGTTGGAACCCTACGCTACGTCGCGCTCCCCAAACAGGCGGACGACGCGCTGCCAACGCTGGATCCCTGTCCTCAGCTGCGGGCAGACGTCGAACGGGAGACCCAGTTACCTGGAGTCTCCCGTTCGGCTTCTCGAGCGACCCCGACCGGGCTCGAACCGGCGACCTCCGCCGTGACAGGGCGGCGCGCTAACCAACTGCGCTACGGGGCCTTGTGGTGCAAGGCCTGGCTTGCGTATCCCCAACGGGATTCGAACCCGTGCTGCCGCCGTGAAAGGGCGGAGTCCTGGGCCGCTAGACGATGGGGACCCGGTCTGTCGACTGAGCCCGTCGCTGGCGAGCCAGGCTCGGATCCGTCGAGGACTTGCGAAATCATACGGGTCGTCCGGTCAACCGCCAAAACGGCTAGCTGCCCGCCCAGTCGATGAGCCGGTCGGCGTCCCAGGTCGTGATGATCCGCTCGGCGTCGATGCCGAGCCGCTCGGCCCGCGAGCACCCGTACTGCTTCATCTCCAGCTGCCCCGGGGCGTGCGCGTCGGAGTCGACGGCGAACAGGCAGCCCAGGTCGCGTGCCAGGACGATGAGCTCGTCGGGGGGGTCGCACCGCTCCGGGCGGCTGTTGATCTCAACGGCGGTGTTGTTCTCCAGGCAGGCCGTGAACACGGCGCGGGCGTCGAACGACGACTGGGGCCGGGTCCCGCGGCTGCCCTCGACGAGGCGTCCGGTGCAGTGGCCCAGGACGTTGACCCGCGGGTTGGATGCGGCGACCACCATCCGCTGGGTCATCGGGGCCGCGTTCATCCGCAGTTTGGAGTGGACCGACGCCGTGACGATGTCAAGGCGCCCGAGCATCTCCGGCGTCTGGTCGAGCGCCCCGTCGTCGAGGATGTCGACCTCGATCCCCTTCAGCAGCCGGAACGCGGACCCGAGCCCCTTGTTGATGGCGTCGATGATCGCCAGCTGCTTGCGGAGACGCTCGACCGTCAGCCCGTTGGCCACCCGCAACTGGGGGGAGTGGTCGGTGAGGACGAGCCACTCCTGGCCCAGCTCCATGGCGGCCAGGACCATCTCGTCGATCGGGGACCCACCGTCTGACCAGTTCGAGTGCGCGTGGCAGTCACCCGTGAGTGCAGCCCACAGCGCCTCACCACCGGTCGCGAGCGGAGCAGCTGACGCGGCCTGCAGAGCGTCCAAGCGGGAGGGGAGCTCGCCGGCATACGCCTCCTGAAGCACCTCGCCGGTCGACGTCCCGATGCCGTTGACGGACTGGATCGTCCCCTCGGCAAGGTGGGCCGTGAGCTGGCTCGAAGGCATGGTCTTGACGAGCGCGAGCGCGTTGCGGAAGGCGTCGACGCGATACGACCCGGCTCGCGAACGCTCCATGAGATAGGCCACCCGGCGCAGCGCGGCCGCCGGGTCGACAGGCGCTTCGAGGGGGGCCGGCGCGTGCGCCATCAGCGCCTCCGGCGAGGGATCGGGTGTGTTCCAGCCGGGCCGTAATCCATGCGCGTCATCCTGTCACCGGCTGGTTGAATGGTCCGCTGTGGGGATTCCGAGGGCGATCGAGCGACTGCTGCCGGAGAACCGGTTGGCGCGCAGCCTGGCGCTCCGATCGGTCCTGTACGCGATGGGCTCCGGCGCCTTCCTCACCGGTAGCGCGTTCTACTTCACCCATTTCGTGGGGCTGAGCGCGGCCAAGGTGGGGCTCGGCCTGACCATCGGCGGCATCGCGTCCTTCCTCACCGCCGTTCCGCTCGGGCGGCTCAGCGACCGGTTCGGCCCGCGGCGCGTCTGGTTCATCTGCTCGGTCCTGGGCGGGCTCACCTTCCTCGCCTGGCCGTTCGCCCACGGATTCGGTGCCTTCGTCGCGATCATGGTCGCCGGCGAGGTCATCGACGCGGCCGGGAGCTCGGCTCGCGGCGCCTACACGCTGGACGCCTTCGCGCGCGAGGAGCGGGTGCGCTCCATGGCGTTCATGCGCAGCGCGCTCAACATCGGCTTCACCCTGGGTGCGCTCATCGGCGGGTTGGCGCTCGCGATGCCGACCGACACCGGGATGCGGGCCCTTCCGTATGCCACGGCCGTCGTTCTCGTGCTCGGCGCCCTGCTCATCCTGCGGCTTCCCGACCCCACCCACCAGCACGTCGCGGAGCCGGGTGCACCCGCCACGGGGACCGCGCTGCGCAACCGGGGCTACCTCGCGACGAGCATCATCAGCGGCGTCCTCACCACCAACCAGGTCCTGCTCAACGTGGTCATCCCGTTGTGGCTCGTGCAGGAGACCGACGCCCCACGGGTGCTGCTCGCGTGGCTGTTCGGGACCAACACGGTCCTCGCGGTCCTCCTCCAGGTCCCGGCCTCGCGCGGCTCGGACACCATCCCCGGTGCGCTCCGGGCCTCACGGCTCTCGGCCGGCTTCTTCACGCTGTCCTGCTTCATCGTGCTGTTCACCCACTCGACGATCGGCTGGGTGACCATCGTGCTCGTCTGGATCGGCCACGTCACGGTGACCGGCGCCGAGCTGTTCGAGTCGGCGAGCCAGTGGGGCTTCCAGGCCGAGCTGTCCGACCCTGGCCGGCGTGGCGAGTACCAGGGTGTGTCCAAGGTCGGCTTCGCCATCGGCGGCCTCTGGGCGCCGGCGGCCTACACCTGGCTGGCGATGAACCTGCACGCCCTCGGCTGGGTGATCATCGCGGCCATCGTCCTCACGGCGACGCTCGCCATCGGCCCGAGTGTGCGCGCGGCCGAGCGTTACCTGGCCGTAACGGTCACGCGGGAACGTGGGGTCACCAGGACTGGGTGACCGGCGCTCCCTCGGTGAAGCCGGCGAGGCTCTGGATGCCGACGACCGCGTTGGCGTGGAACTCGGCCAGGCTCCCGGCACCGGCATACGTGCAGGACGAGCGGAGTCCGGCGACGATCTGGTCGATGACGTCCTCGACGCTGGGCCGGGCAGGGTCGACGTACATGCGCGCCGAGGAGATGCCCTCCTCGAAGACGGCCTTGCGGGCCCGGTCGTATGCGGTGTCGGCGGCCGTCCGGTTGCGGACTGCGCGCGACGACGCCATCCCGAACGACTCCTTGTACTGCCGACCGTCGCTGGCGGTGAACAGGTCGCCGGGCGACTCCAGCGTGCCGGCGAACCACGAGCCGATCATGACGTTTGAGGCGCCGGCGGCCAGGGCGAGCGCGACGTCGCGCGGGTGACGGACGCCACCGTCGGCCCAGAC
>JBDTBX010000112.1:0-2565 GCA_039923915.1 Nostocoides sp.
CGCGTCGCCTTGATGTGGCTTTTCCGTGCCGCTGCGTTTCTCTTCTGCGTCCGCGCGATCTCCGTCGCCGTCCGCTCCAACAACTTCTTTGACGGTCGTTGGTTCAGCCACCAGAAGGGGATCGTCGCCGCGATCGCCGTATGCACCTGGCACTCCGTCAACTCCCGGTTTTTCCCCCCCGAATTCCTCTCGCATCCGCGACAGGAACAGGTAGCTCACGCAACTCAGGATCAGGTGGCGTTTCAACCCCTGGTAGCGACGCCCTTCGTACTGATCCAGCCCGATCTCGCTCTTCTGGTCTTCGAAACAACGCTCGACTCTCCATCTCGAAAAGCCCACCAACAACAACTTCGAGACCGGCGTTTTCGGGGGGGCGTTGCTCACGAAGAACTTCACCTCCTTGGGGTCCAGGACGTTGCGGGCCACCATCAGGTACATCGCTTCGCCGGGCATCCCGTCTTCGTCCTTGGGAGTGAAACGGGCGTACTTCACCTCCCAGATCATTGGCCCCTTCTCGCCGTCCTTGACCCGCCAGCGTTGCCACGCCTGATCTCGAAAAATGGGCTCCTCAAGCATCTCCTCGACCCGCCGCGCCGGGCGACTCCCACTGGCCAACCGGGGGATCTTGCGACCACGCCCACGCCCATTCTTGTGGAACGGTCGGGTGATGATTCGCGGCGGCTTGATCCAGCCGGTGAAGCTGCGGGGGACCTCGCCCACGAACTTTTGATGGCGAGCCTCCAGGCCACGCAGGAAGTCGGGCTTGCTGCCGTACCCCTCGTCAAAGGTCATCCAGTCGAAGTGCAGGCCGTTGGCGATGGCCCGATCGTACAGCTCCAGGGCGATCTTCCATTTGGGCCGGTACACCATGTCGTCGGGAATGCCGGCCTCGCGACAGCGTGCTCGGTCGTCCGACCAGCTCTCGGGGAGGAACAACTCGCCGTCGATGAGGCAGTGAAATCCCTCGCGAGCATAGCCCAGGTGGACTGTGACCAGGCAGTTCTCCTTCTTGCCCACCGAACCGCACCACTGGCGTTGGACGCCCGGCGTCTTGTCGCCCTTCTTGACGTCGCTGGTCTCGTCGATGACGCCGATGGACTGGGGTCCGGACTGCTCGTCGCGGACGGTGTACTGGAGTTCGTCGCGGAGTTGGTCCAGGGCCAGCGCACACTAACATACTAATGCGTTAATAATTGTCATGAGGAACTTCTCGCTCCAGCCGCAGAGGCGGCGCCTCATGATCAGGCTGAGTCGGCGGTCAGGGTGTTGCTTGAGGATCGAGAGGGTGAAGCGGTAGAGCCAGCTGATGTTCGTCCCCAGGACCCGCTCCCGGATCCGCGAGTCGTCCTCGCGGAAGGTGACGTCGAGGCTCCAATGACACGCGTTCTCCACCGACCAGTGGCCGCGCACCGCCCGGGCGAACAACTCGACGTCGACCGCCAGGCTGCTGAGGTAGTAGCGGATCTCGATGCTCTCCTTCTCGCCCTCCTTGCGCAGCGACGTCACCACGCCGACCGACTTGAGCCCCTTCCACCCGGCCTTGCCCGGCAGGCTCTCGGGGGCCGGCAACTGCAGGTAGATCCGCTTCTCCTCGCGGCCATGCCCGCGAGCGGTCGTCGTCAGCTCCTGGGCACCCTCCAGGTCCCCTTCCAGCCGCTCGTCGATGTGCGTGATGACCGCCGTGTGCAGCGTCTCGTGGTTCCGCTTCAGGGCCAGAACGTAGTCCGCCTTGCCGCCGATGACCGCCTCGGCGATCGCCTTCTGGGTCCCCATCGCGTCGATCGTGACGATGCCGCCCCGGACGTCGATCTTCTTCAGCAGTTCGGGGATCGCGGTGATCTCGTTGGACTTCTCGGCACAAGCCTGCTGGCCCAGGGCCAGGCCGAGTTCACCAGCCCAGGCGGTGACGACGTGGAGGGTGCCCAGGCCGTTCTTGGCGTCGTGGCTGCGGCGGGCCGTCTTGCCGTCGATGGCGATGATCGGGCGATCGACACAGGTCTCGGCTGTGGCCTCGCCGCGGAGGTGGGCGATCCAGGCGTTGAAGGCGTCCCCGAAGGCCTCGGGCTCGATCATCATCAGGACACGGCGGAAGACATCTTTGCCGGGGATGCCATACGGCAGGTCGAGGAGGCCGATGAGGAGATCGGCCTTGCACTCGGCCCAGCGGGCGATGGCGGTGGGCCCGGCGGCGCCGGCGAGGACTGCCAGGACCGCGATGACCAGGACGCTGGGCAGGGGATGCCGCCGGTTGATGTGGGAACGGGGGTCCTCCATCGTCGAGAAGGAGGCCACGATCTCGTCCAGCCTGCTGCGGGTGCTCGTCATCACCGATCTCCGGCCACCGGGTCCCGTTCACGACACGAGGACCGGTATAGCAGGACGACCAGGAGGGCGCAAGGCCGCAAAGTTTGCCAAATCGTCATAAAAGTGCGCGCTGGCCCTGGATCCGCGATCGGTTGCAAACTTCGGTTCATCCGATCGCGCGGGCGACCTCGGCGGCGCGTTTCAGGTCACGCGCGGCGTAGATCTCGCTCGTTTTCGGGTCCGTATGGCCCAACACGGTCC
>JBDTBX010000113.1:0-4022 GCA_039923915.1 Nostocoides sp.
ATCCAGAACCAGGTCCGCACCGGCCTGTCCCGGATGGAGCGCGTCGTTCGCGAGCGGATGACGACCCAGGACGTCGAGGCGATCACGCCGCAGACCCTGATCAACATCCGCCCCGTGGTGGCCTCGATCAAGGAGTTCTTCGGAACCTCCCAGTTGTCCCAGTTCATGGACCAGAACAACCCGCTCGCGGGCCTGACGCACAAGCGGCGTCTGTCGGCCCTGGGCCCGGGTGGTCTGTCCCGTGACCGGGCCGGCATGGAGGTCCGTGACGTCCACCCGAGCCACTACGGCCGCATGTGCCCGATCGAGACCCCTGAAGGCCCGAACATCGGCCTGATCGGCTCGCTCGCGTCCTACGGACGGATCAACGCGTTCGGGTTCATCGAGACCCCCTACCGCAAGGTCACCAAGGGCCGGGTCACCGACGACATCCACTACCTGTCCGCCGACGAGGAGGACGAGCACGTCATCGCGATGGCCAACGCGCCGATCGACGCGTTGGGCACCTTCATCGAGGAGCGGGTGCTCGTTCGGACCAAGGGTGGCGAGGTCGAGTACATCCCGGCCGAGGACGTCGACTACATGGACGTCTCCGCCCGTCAGATGGTGTCGGCCGCTACGGCTTTGATTCCCTTCCTCGAGCACGACGACGCCAACCGGGCGCTCATGGGTTCCAACATGCAGCGCCAGGCCGTCCCGCTCGTCCGCTCCGAGGCGCCGCTGGTCGGCACCGGCATGGAGTTGCGGGCCGCGGTCGACTCCGGTGATGTCTGCATCGCCGAGAAGGCCGGTGTGGTCACCGAGGTGTCCGCCGACCTGGTGACCGTCGCCCACGACGACGGCACGAGCCGCACCTACCGGATCCAGAAGTTCACCCGGTCCAACCAGGGCAACTCCTACAACCAGCGGGTCATGGTCTCCGAAGGTGACCGGGTCGAGGTCGGCGGTCTCATCGCGGACGGTCCGGCCACCGACGGCGGCGAGATGGCGCTCGGGCGCAACCTGCTCGTGGCGTTCATGCCGTGGGAGGGTCACAACTACGAAGACGCGATCATCTTGTCCCAGCGCCTGGTCCAGGACGACGTCCTCTCCTCGATCCACATCGAGGAGCACGAGGTCGACGCCCGCGACACCAAGCTCGGCCCGGAGGAGATCACGCGGGACATCCCCAACGTCTCCGAGGACGTGCTCGCCGATCTGGACGAGCGCGGCATCATCCGGATCGGTGCCGAGGTCCGCGACGGCGACCTGCTCGTCGGCAAGGTGACGCCCAAGGGTGAGACCGAGCTGACCCCGGAGGAGCGGCTCCTCCGCGCGATCTTCGGTGAGAAGGCGCGCGAGGTCCGCGACACCTCCCTCAAGGTGCCCCACGGCGAGACCGGCACGGTCATCGGCGTCAAGGTGTTCGAGAAGGATGAGGGCGACGAGCTCGCTCCCGGTGTCAACCAGCTGGTCCGCGTCTACGTCGCCAACAAGCGCAAGATCACCGACGGCGACAAGCTCGCCGGTCGGCACGGCAACAAGGGCGTCATCTCCAAGATCCTGCCCGTGGAGGACATGCCGTTCCTGGAGGACGGAACCCCCGTCGACGTCGTGCTCAACCCGCTCGGTGTGCCGGGCCGGATGAACGTCGGGCAGATTCTCGAGCTGCACCTGGGCTGGGCTGCCAGCCGTGGCTGGCAGATCGAGGGCAATCCCGACTGGGCCCGCCTCATCCCCGACGACGCGCGGATCGCCCCTCCCGGCACCCGCGTGGCCAGCCCGGTGTTCGACGGTGTCCGAGAGAACGAGATCATCGGGCTGCTCGACTCCACCCTCAAGACGCGCGACGACGTGCGTCTCATCGACGGGTCCGGCAAGGCGCTGATGTTCGACGGGCGTTCCGGCGAGCCGTTCCCCGAGCCGGTGTCCGTGGGCTACATGTACATCCTCAAGCTGCACCACCTCGTGGACGACAAGATCCACGCGCGCAGCACGGGTCCGTACTCGATGATCACCCAGCAGCCGCTCGGCGGTAAGGCCCAGTTCGGTGGCCAGCGCTTCGGTGAGATGGAGGTGTGGGCCCTGGAGGCCTACGGTGCGGCCTACGCCCTGCAGGAGCTGCTCACGATCAAGTCCGACGACGTCAACGGCCGCGTGAAGGTCTACGAGGCCATCGTCAAGGGCGAGAACATCCCCGAGCCCGGCATCCCCGAGTCCTTCAAGGTGCTCATCAAGGAGATGCAGTCGCTCTGCCTCAATGTCGAGGTGCTGAACAGTGATGGTCAGCAGATCGAGATGAAGGAGGCCGAGGAAGACGTCTTCCGTGCAGCGGAGGAGCTCGGCATCGACCTGTCCCGGCGCGAGCCGAGCAGCGTCGAAGAGGTCTGACAGGTGAGCCCGGATGCCGGGTGCTGAGCCTTCTGGAGAAGGCGACCGCACGGCATACGGGCACCACCCCGGACAACCCACCTGACAGACCACCCCCAGATTTACCAGAGTTACGAGAGAAGGAACCACGTGCTCGACGTCAACTTCTTTGACGAGCTGCGCATCGGTCTTGCCTCCGCCGAGGACATCCGCGCCTGGAGCCACGGCGAGGTCAAGAAGCCGGAGACCATCAACTACCGCACCCTCAAGCCCGAGAAGGACGGTCTGTTCGGTGAGCAGATCTTTGGTCCGACCCGGGACTGGGAGTGCGCCTGCGGCAAGTACAAGCGGGTCCGGTTCAAGGGCATCATCTGTGAGCGCTGCGGCGTCGAGGTGACCCGTGCGGCCGTCCGTCGTGAGCGGATGGGTCACATCGAGCTCGCCGCCCCGGTCACCCACATCTGGTACTTCAAGGGCGTCCCGTCGCGCCTTGGCTACCTGCTCGACCTGGCCCCGAAGGACCTCGAGAAGGTCATCTACTTCGCCGCCTACATGATCACCTCCGTCGACGACGACCAGCGGCACGCCGACCTGCCCTCGCTCGAGGCCCAGATCGAGGTCGAGAAGAAGGAGTTCGAGAACCGGCGCGACGCCGACGTCGATGCGCGCGCCAAGAAGCTCGAGTCCGACATCGCGGCTCTTGAGGCCGAGGGCGCCAAGTCCGACGCCAAGCGCAAGGTCCGCGACTCGGCCGAGCGCGAGATGAACCAGATCCGCAAGCGCGCCGACCTGCAGCTCGAGCGGCTCACCCAGGTCTGGGACCGGTTCAAGAACCTCAAGGTCCAAGACCTCGAGGGTGATGAGATCCTCTACCGCGAGATGCGTGACCGGTTCGGTCTGTACTTCGAGGGTGGCATGGGTGCCGCGGCGATCCAGAAGCGGCTGGAGACCTTCGACCTGGAGGCCGAGGCCGAGCTGCTGCGCGAGATCATCGCCACCGGCAAGGGCCAGCGCAAGACCCGTGCCCTCAAGCGGCTCAAGGTCGTGTCGGCGTTCCAGACGACGACCAACCAGCCGGCCGGCATGGTGCTCGACGCCATCCCGGTCATCCCGCCGGACCTGCGCCCGATGGTGCAGCTCGACGGTGGCCGGTTCGCGACCTCGGACCTGAACGACCTCTACCGTCGCGTCATCAACCGCAACAACCGCCTCAAGCGGCTGCTCGACCTCGGCGCTCCCGAGATCATCGTCAACAACGAGAAGCGGATGCTGCAGGAGGCCGTCGACTCGCTGTTCGACAACGGTCGCCGTGGTCGTCCGGTGACCGGCCCGGGCAACCGGCCGCTCAAGTCGCTGTCCGACATGCTCAAGGGCAAGCAGGGCCGGTTCCGTCAGAACCTGTTGGGCAAGCGCGTGGACTACTCGGGTCGTTCGGTCATCGTCGTCGGCCCGCAGCTGAAGCTGCACCAGTGCGGCCTGCCCAAGCAGATGGCGCTCGAGCTGTTCAAGCCGTTCGTCATGAAGCGGCTCGTCGACCTCGACCACGCGCAGAACATCAAGTCCGCCAAGCGGATGGTCGAGCGTCAGCGGCCACAGGTCTGGGACGTCCTCGAAGAGGTCATCACCGAGCACCCCGTGCTGCTCAACCGTGCGCCCACGCTGCACCGTCTCGG